>JAQUXM010000011.1:24198-40786 GCA_028692415.1 Syntrophomonadaceae bacterium
CCAAGCAAATGTTTAAAGGGCATAAAGATGACTGATTTTACAAAAGCCTTAAATGCTGGTATTATTTCAGGAAACTGGCTAATATAAAGCATTAGCTTTATATTGCGGCAATTGAGGGCAATAATAAAAATGCGGAAAATAAAGAAAAAAGCTAACGAGCAGATGACTCTGATAATTATCCCGGCCACCACGGCAAAACCATACAGCCTTGGATTCCCGCAAGTATACGCCCGCTGGGCAAAGCTGGCAGCAGGAATGATCATCCTGGCTTTATTCTCTATAGGAATTTGGTTTTTTATAAGTCGTGCAGAATTATATTCAATCAACAGACTAAAAGTCGAAAACCAGCAAAAGCAAGAAACAATAAATAAAATGAATCAAGAAATAAAAATAATAGAAGAACAACAAGAGAGTTTAATAAAAAAGCAAAATGAGATAAAAAAGCAAATGGGATTGCAACGGGAAAGCGGTGCTAGTTCAGAACCCTCGCGGGGCAGTGAAGCAATCAATACAAAACCCCCATCAGACTCAGAGAACATTGCAGGACGAGCCGAATACATAGCCAGACAGCTTGCACAGCAAGAAAAAGAAATAAACGAAATGCTTACCAAGGTAAAAAAGCAGACGGCCTATTATCGCAGCTTGCCCAATCAATGGCCGGTTTATGGGGAGATTTCTTCCGAATATGGCTGGCGGATTTCACCCTTCAGCCGAAATGAAGAAAGTTTTCATGAAGGGATAGATATCAAGGGGACATCAGGGACCCCGATAATGGCTGCCGGGGATGGAATAGTTACTTTCTCGGGTTGGAAGGCTATATATGGCAGAACCGTGGAAGTCGAGCATAGCTGCGGGCTGATTACTAAATACGGGCATAATAGCAGTTGCTTGGTCAAAAAAGGAGACAAGGTAGCCAAAGGCGATATAATTGCACGGGTAGGGAATACCGGGCTCAGCACCGGACCCCACTTACATTTTGCAGTATTAAAAGGGGATTCTACCCAGGATCCGATGATTTATCTTCCAGAAATGGAAGAGAAAAATACTTAAAAATTAAGCACTGGAAGAGAAAGCTGCCGAGCAGTTTCTTTCCCACCGTTGCAACGAGGCCGGGGATTAGAACCCGCAGTCGGTTTGGTTAATAGGAATCCGACCACATAGAAAGCGGGGGACCTCTTCGCATCGTTATTACCATAATATATTAGCTTGCAATATGTAATGGCCGTTAGTAAAAGATGCTATTGCAAAGATAGGAGTGAAGAAAGTTGTGGAAGAAGGATAATAGCTATCCAAATATTGAGAGCCTGATTTCTCAGGGTGTAGAAATAAAAGGAGAAATAAATTCCCCTGGCTCCATACGAATTGATGGACTGGTGGAAGGCCAATTATTTGTAAAAGGAGATCTAATAGTAGGGGAAAAGGGCTTTATAAAGGGCGAGGTAAAAGTCGAAAACCTTATACTGGCCGGGAAGATAGAGGGTAATATTGAAGCCCGGGGACGTTTCGAAATCAAATCCACGGGAATGATGAGCGGTGAAGCCAGTTGCAGCACTATTTCCATCGAGGAAGGTGCTTATCTGGAAGGAACTTCGCGAATGAGCAAGGGAAAGGAAAAATTGGAAGAAAAGAAGCAGACCAAGGAATAGCGGTTTACGGTATACCTATTCTTCCGGAAGCAGCCGTATTCTATGACGGTTAAAATTATGGTGGGCCAGGCCCAAGCCTTTGGCAATGATGTCCGCCATTCTATAAACCGTATGCAGGCGCGTATTCTGCAAAACCATGTGTTCCAAAAAGCCTCCGACATTTACCACGGCCGAGATATAAAAATCACCTACCTCCGGCAAAACCTTTCTTAAGGCGGTTCCTGGCTTAAGACTGCCTCTTCCTACGTTTATATAACCAATTCGGTCGGCATTGCCCAGACAGGCATCAATCGCTATTAAAAGGGGATTATCATAGTTAAGAGAAATTTCGGTCAAGGACTCATCCAGATTGGTAGCGTGGACCGGCTGCTCCAGCGTGCCATAAACATTGGCCGAGGCAATTAATGATTTAAGGCGCGTTCCCACCAGCGGTCCCAAGCAGTCCCCGGTGGCCCGGTCAGTACCTATGCACAGATAGACGATTTCGCGGGTTAGATCCCGGTTCAAATCAAGCATTAAAGAATTGGCGATATTCTCTATTTTGCTGAAACAATGGGGGTCATCATAATGGTAAGAGTATTTATTTCTTTTAATTAATTCCGTAAAAGCGCCCAATTGCTTTCCCTCCTAGTGCCAACGGCATTTATCGCAAAGTTTTTGCTAACCCCCCATACCATGAGGAAATTAACTTCAGGTCATACCTGAGCCAAGCATACCGGCATGCAGGCAAGTACCCATGAAAATGGGAATGACTACCCCTACCCCTTAACCTTCACGCCTAAAACGCATGACATTTTCGAGCTAACATTATTTATTATTTTTGCCATTGGGAAAATTTTTATGCAGGATTTTGCAGAACACCGAATATTTATAACAAGGTGAAAAAAGTTCCCCGCTTCTTTAAGCGACCGGTCCCTATAAACATAAAAGCGGCGGTTTCTAATCCCCCGCCTCGTGGCAGCGGTGCGAAAGAAACTGCTCCGCAGTTTCTCCGGATGCTTAAAGAAAGGAGTTGGCGAGGAGGAAAAGCGAATAAAAATAAGATTGATGTTAATCATGGGTTATCTGGGAGCCGTAATTGGGGCAGGTTTTGCTTCGGGGCAGGAGATAGTACAGTTCTTCGTAAATTATGGAAGTTTCGGGCTAAAAGGAAGCATACTCGCAGCGGTCCTTTTTGCAGTCTGCGGAGGACTGCTTTTATATACTGCCCATAGCCGCCAGGTGGCGAATTACCAGAGCATACTAGCATATTTACTGGGAAACCAGGCCGGGCAATATATCGATTTTCTCCTGGCGATATTTCTATTCTTAGGAATAAGCACCATGCTTTCGGCCAGCGGCGCCGTATTTTATGAACACCTCTACCTGCCTAAAAGTCTGGGTATTTTTTTAGCCTATATATCCGTAGTAATTATGCTCTTAACCGGAAAAAAGGGACTTATACTCTCCTACAATATACTGGTTCCGCTGAAACTCAGTCTGCTGTTGGGGATAACTATTTATGTCGCCTTTTTTATGGCTGATATTCAGGTGCCAAGCTACGCCTTGCAGCTGTGTCCTACTGAGCAGAGGTATTGGCCGATTTCAAGCCTGCTCTATGTAGCCTACAATTTTTCCCTGGCCATGGTGGTGCTTAGCGAGTATCAAAGCTTAAGCAGCATGCGAAGTGGCATAGCAGGTGCGATATGGGGCGGAGCAGTGCTGGGAAGTTTGGTGATTTTAACGTTTTTAACGCTAAGGAAGTTTCTCCCGGAAGTGATGCATTATGAAGTCCCCATGTTGTATGTGGCCGGGCAGATATCGTTAACTGCGAAACATATATATACCATTGTTTTGTGGCTGGGTATATTAACCACGGCTATTGCCAATGCCTACGGCTTTGCCCAGCGCTTTGCCAGCTTTACCGGAATTAGCTATGGCCCTTGTCTGCTTTTATGTATGACCCTGGCTTTGCCGGTATCCATGCAAAGCTTTTCTGGTTTGGTCAGCAAAGTATACCCGCTTTTTGGGATACTGGGCATAATAATCATGGCAGCTTTATTCTGGAAGTCAGGTCAAGACATCGCCAAACACTTGTATTATAATATTAAACAATTAGTAAATAGATTCAGGGAGGTTTAATCTTTAATGAAAAACTTCCGGAAAATACCGGCTATTGATGAACTGCTCCTACATGAAAAGACTGTATGGTTAATAGGCAAATATAAGCGCGAATTTGTAGTTGACATGCTGCGCCGGGCCACAGATGAACTACGCCGCGATTTATCCGCCAGCCCCAAGGAATGCACAAAAGAAGAACTTATGGAATTAATTGTTAACAAGATGGAAAAAAACGTGGCCCGGCTGCTCCAGGGAACCCTGCAAAAGGTTATAAACGGTACCGGGGTGGTTTTGCACACCAATCTGGGACGGGCACCATTGAGCGAGGGGGCCATTAATTACCTGCAAGCAATGGCGGTAAACTACAATAACCTGGAGTTGGATTTGGAGCAGGGCTTGCGCGGGTCCCGCTACTGGCATATAGAAGATATTTTGACGCGCCTCACCGGAGCCGAGGCCGCCTTGGTAGTAAATAATAATGCGGCCGCTGTTTTATTGGGATTGAACACTTTAGCCAAAGGACGAGAGGTAATCGTATCCCGCGGGCAGTTGGTGGAAATCGGTGGAGCCTTTCGCATACCCGAAGTAATGAAACTAAGCGGGGCACAGCTGGTCGAAGTCGGCACCACCAACCGTACTTATATATCAGATTTTGCAGCGGCTATAACTGAGGAAACGGCACTGCTTTTTGCTGCACATACCTCCAACTACAAAATAGTAGGCTTTAGCGAGGAGGTGCCGATGGAAGCCCTGGTTAAACTGGGTCGGGAAAGAGGGATGCCGGTTATGCAGGATCTGGGCAGCGGGATTCTCTGCCCGGATGCAGATTGGGGCTTAAGGGAAGAACCGAGTGTCAACGACTGTGTAAAGGCCGGTGCAGATATTATAACCTTCAGCGGAGATAAACTGCTGGGAGGCCCCCAAGCAGGGATAGTTCTTGGGAAAAAATCATATATCGAAGCAATGAAGAAAAACCAGCTTACACGGGCCTTGCGCGTGGACAAACTGACCATTGCGGCACTGGAAGGGACTTTGCTCGAATACTTGAGCGGGCACCCGCAGCAAAATATCCCGGTCATTCGCATGTTGGGCAGCAGCCAGGATGAGCTGCAACAGCGAGCCGAAAAGCTTGCGGCACTTCTGCAAGCAGCAGCCAAATCCTCCGGGAGCATAAGAAAGATTTTAGTTCTGGAAGTAGAAGACATGGTAGGCGGTGGAGCCTATCCTACCCATAAGATACCGGGCTGGGGAGTAGAAATTGAATTTACGGAATTACATCTTAGCGAAGTCGCCAAAAAGCTGCGGGCCATGAATCCCGCATTGCTGACGCGAAAACAGGATGATAAAATGCTCATCAGTGTAAGAACCCTATTGCCCGGTGACGAAGAAATAATCGTTGAAATGCTGGCAGCGGTGCAAAAGCCGGGAGGTAGCATAGATTGAAAAGGGTTATAATCGGGACGGCAGGGCATATCGATCATGGCAAAACTACCCTGGTAAAGGCACTAACCGGGTTTGATACCGACCGCCTCAAGGAAGAGAAGCAGCGAGGAATCTCCATTGAGCTGGGATTTGCCCCGCTGGAGCTTCCAGGTGGGCAAAAAGCAGCGATCATAGATGTACCTGGGCATGAAAGATTTATCCGGCATATGCTGGCCGGAGCCTTTGGAATAGATATGGTAATATTCACCATCGCGGCTGATGAAGGAGTTATGCCCCAAACCCGTGAACATATGGATATAATTGAACTTCTGGGAGTCAGCCAGGGAGTTGTAGCGATAACCAAAAAGGACATGGTGGACGAAGAATGGCTGATGCTGGTCGAAGACGAGATAAATGAGTATATCGGTAAAAGCATATTAAAAGGAGCCCCTTTGATTCCCGTATCCGCCCATACCGGGGAAGGAATCCAGGAACTGCTTGAAATTATCGCCAGGCTGGCTGCGGAAGTGAAGGAGAAGCCAGCTTTTGGACAGGCTCGGCTGCCGATTGACCGGGTATTTACCATCGCCGGTTTTGGGACGGTCGTTACCGGAACCCTATGGTCAGGGCAGCTTAAGGTGGGAGATGTCCTGGAATTGATGCCTGCCCAAAGAACCGTCAAAGTTAGAACCTTACAGGTTCACAATGAAAAAGTGCCGACCGCCTATGCCGGGCAGCGGGTGGCGGTTAATCTGCAGGGTATAGAAGTTGCCGATATAAAAAGAGGATACTTGCTGGCCACACCCGGCTACCTGAACCCCAGCTACCGTGTGGATACCCGCTTGCGTTTGCTTAGTTCGAGCAGCCGCAGCCTAAAAAACTGGAACCGGGTCAGATTTCACCTGGGGACGGACGAAGCCCTGGGTCGGGTGGTTTTATTGGACCGGGACGAACTGTTGCCCGGCGAAGAAAGCTATGCACAGCTGGTGATGGAAAAACCGGTGGTATGCCATAAAGGCGACCCGTTTGTCATTCGCTACTATTCACCGGTAACCACTATCGGAGGAGGAAGCATTATCGATGCCGAAGCCCCCAAACAAAAACGTTTTAAAGAAGATGTTCTGGATGAACTGGTAATGAAGGAGGAAGGCAGCCTCTACGATGTAATCCTGCATGAAATGGAAAGCAATTCGGAAAGTATATTTACGCCTGCTGAATTAGCCAGGAAAATCGGGCATGTTGAGCAAGACATCAAAGATGAACTGCAGCAACTTCTGGATGATGAAAAAGCGATAGCCATAAAAAGCGGTGAATACATAAGTATTTACGGGCTCAACCTGATAAATGAGAAAATCGTGGCAACCTTGAGCGATTATCACCGGCAGTATCCTTTGAGGCAGGGTTATCCGCGTGAGGATATGCGCAGCCGGTTTTTCAGCAAAATAAACTCGCGTATGTTCAGTTTAATTATTAAGTACTGGGAAGAAGCCGGTATTCTGGCTAGCAGCAACAACCATCTGAGACTGGCCTCCCACCAGCCAAGTCCGGGTGATAAAGAAAGCCAGATAATGGACGGGATCATGGCGATGATAAATGAGGAATTGTTTACTCCGCCATCTTTGGAAGAAATAAAGGCAAGATTCAAGATAGATGATACGGATTTCATGGAAATGCTTGCCTATCTAATCAATGCCGGCAAACTGGTTAAGGTAGCTCAGGATAGTTATTTTTCATCCCAGGCCATTGAAGCCGGGCGAGAGATGCTGGGTGCTTATTTTGCACAGGAAAAGGAATTAAGCCTGGCCACGGCCCGGGATATTCTTAAAACCTCGCGCAAATACGCATTGCCGCTGCTGGAGTATTACGACCGTACCCGTTTTACGCGCAGGATGGGAGACATGCGGGTGAAAATGGGTTGATAAGAAAAGGGAGGCGTTAGGGGTAAGGTGTGAGGGGAAGAAATCCCTCATGGGTGCTTGCCGGTACCCCAAGGTATGCCGATATCGATCTTGTTGGTAATTGCAGAGCTCATCGCAATATTAATTATGAGCATAAGCGAATATCACTGTGCCCGTAGGGTATTCCACAGGAGGTCGGATCTATGTGCCCCATATCCTTTGGGGCAGGGGAGTTAGGAGAAAATGGGGGCGCTTTGAGGAGGGCTGGGTTGTTTGTCTAAAATTGGTATTCCGCGAACACTAGCATATTTTGTTTACTACCCGTTCTGTAAGGTTTTTTTTGAAGAATTGGGACATGAAGTTGTCCTGTCTTCTCCCACCAGCAGGGCCATTATGGATGACGGCGTTAAAGAAGCGGTTAATGATGCATGTATACCAATCAAGATTTATCATGGACACGTACTGGATCTGGCTAACCAGGTGGATTGGATTTTTTGCCCCCGGCTGGTCAGTGTCCGCAAGCATGGAGAATTTGGCACGGAAACCTTCTGTCCTAAATTCCTGGGACTGCCGGATATGATTCGTTTGGCCATAGATAAACTGCCGAAACTCCTGGAGGTCCGGGTTGATCTTAAAAAGGGAAAAAATGAGCTATTCCAGGTTGTTACCCAGGTGGGGACCCAGCTCGGCAACGGCATCGGCGAGATTAAGCAGGCCTTTGCCAAAGCGGTCAAAGCCCAGAAAAGCTATAGCAAATTACTTTCCCGGGAAATAATGCCGCATGTGGCCCTGGAGATGCTGGAGCAGCAAACGAGGCAGCCACCGCGGGAAGCCCCATATGACTTGAAAATAGCAGTAGTAGGCTACCCCTATGTGATCTATGATGCGTACATAAATGCCGGGCTTCTGAAAATTTTGGAGAAAGAAGGAGCCAAGGTTTATACGCAGGATATGCTTGGCGACAAGATATTGGACCGTCAGGCCCGTACATTGCCGAAAAGCATGTTCTGGTATTTTTCCAATCGTGCGGTATATGGTGGTTTGCATTTTATGAACCGGCAGGATATAGATGGCATCATCCATGTAACCGCCTTTGCCTGCGGTCCTGACTCGATGGTGGACCGGCTGCTGGAGATCGAAAGCCGCCGTCGTAAATTCACCCCTTATTTGTCCATAACGGTTGATGAACATACGGGGGAAGCCGGAGTCAGAACCCGTATCGAAGCCTTTCTCGATATGCTGCGTTACCGGAGGGAAAAAAATGAAGATTAGTTTTCCGCACATGGGCCATTCCTTTATAGCTTTTAAATGGTTGGTAGAGCATTTGGGGCATGAATGTATCGTTCCTCCTGAGCCCAGCAAGAAAACATTGGACCTGGGTGTACGGTATTCCCCCGAATTTGCCTGTATACCATTCAAAATCCTGATGGGGACTTATTTGGAAGCGGAGGAAATGGGAGCCGAAGTCATATTGACCTCAGGTGGCTGCGGCCCGTGCCGGGCCGGTTACTACTGGGTGATGCACCAGTACCTGCTGGAGGAAATGGGAAGCAAACTAAAGGTGGTGGCTTTTGAACCGCCAATGTTGGATATAAGGGATTTTTGGAAGAAGCTGAGCTGGATTCGCAAGTCCGGAAAGGTATCCTGGAAGCATTTCATTGAAGTAATGAAGATAACCTGGGAAAAAATCAAGGCCATCGATGATGTGGAGATACATTCCCATGAAATCAGGCCTTATGAGATTAACCGGGGCGACACGACCCGGGCCGTGGCCCGGGCTTTGGAGCAACTGGACCAGGCGGATACGATCAGCCAAATCAAGGAAGCCCGGGATGCCGGGGTCAAGCTCCTGGATGAACTGCCTCGCGATAGAGGGCGCAATCCTTTGAAAATCGGAATCATTGGTGAAATATATGTGGTCTTGGAACCGTCCGCCAATCACTATCTGCAAATCATGTTGGGTGAAATGGGGGTACAGACCCATCGTTCCATCTATTTAAGCGGCTATGCCCGCGAAAGTACCATAAGCAATGGCGGTGAAGCCATCTACCAGGTTGCCAAACCTTATCTGGATGAACTGTGTATTGGCGGGCACGGGGTAAATAGTATCGGTGAAACCATTCTTTATGCCCGGCATGGCTTTGATGGTGTGGTGCAACTGGCGCCTTTTTCCTGTATTCCCGAGATAGTAGCCAAGAGCATCATCCCCAGCGTGAGCCGGGACTTCGATATTCCGGTTTTAACCCTTTTTATTGATGAACAGACCGGCAAAGCCGGTGTCCAAACGCGGTTGGAAGCCTTTGTCGATTTGCTGGAAATGCGGCGCCAGAGCAAAGAAGAAGCAGCGAGGTTAGTAGTATGAAGAAAGCTTATCTTGGGGTTGATGTTGGTTCGGTAAGCACCAACCTGGTTGTCCTTGATGAAAAAGGCAGTGTTCTAACCGGCAAATATCTGCGCACCAGCGGCAAGCCCATCGCAACGGTGCAAGAGGGGTTGTATGCCATTGGGCAGGAGATTGACCAAAACCTGAATATAGTCGGAGCTGGAGCGACTGGCAGTGCCCGCTATCTGATCGGGATGATTATTGGTGCCGATATTATTAAAAATGAAATTACCGCCCATGCCGTAGCGGCCTCAGCAGTAGCGCGGGGAGTAAAGACGATAATCGAAATCGGCGGGCAGGATTCGAAGATTATCATCATGCGCAACGGGGTGGTAACTGATTTTGCCATGAACACCGTATGCGCGGCGGGAACCGGTTCGTTTCTGGACCAGCAGGCCAGTCGCTTGTGCATTCCCATAGAGGATTTTGGAAAATATGCGCTAAATTCAAAAAATCCAGTTAGAATAGCAGGACGTTGTGCCGTCTTTGCCGAATCAGATATGATACATAAACAACAACTGGGTTACAATAGCGAGGACATCATTGCCGGTTTATGCGAAGCTCTGGTCAGAAATTATATGAACAACGTGGGCAAAGGCAAGGAGATATTAGCTCCCGTGCTATTCCAGGGTGGAGTAGCAGCCAACCAGGGCTTGGTAACCGCTTTCAACAAACTGCTGGGCATGGAAGTAACCGTGCCGCCGCACTACGATGTTATGGGGGCCATAGGTGCAGCCCTGCTGGCCCGGGATTGGGCGGCAAAAAAAGGACAGACTAAGTTTAAAGGATTCAACATCCAGGAGATAAGCTTTAAAACGACCAGTTTTGAATGTAAGGGCTGTTCCAATGCTTGTGAAGTAGTACAGTTTTTTGAAAACGGGGAACTGCTGGCCCGCTGGGGTGACCGCTGTGGCAAGTGGGAGATGCAGGCCGTATAACGAAGCGCAAAGATATCCCCCGCTTCTTTAGGCAGTCGGGTTCCTATTAACAAAACAGGAGGCGGTTTCTAATCCTCCGCCTCATTGCAGCGGTGCACAGAAACTGCTCCGCAGTTTCTTCCGGTGCTAAAAAAACCAGTAATTTGCGGCCCCAGGGATTCTTGAGGACGTGAATAAATAAAAGAGGAGGTAGGAGCATGAGGGTGAACAAGAGGGTAGTTTTGGCGGTTTTGATGTTGTTCATGTTGGGTGTGGTAGCTGGTTGTGGAGCCAGCCAAGAGCCGACGGGCGAAAATGCTGCCCCGGAAAAAGCAACCGTGGTAGAGAAGATTCCCGTGGGGATCAATGTAGAGCTTTCCGGTGCAGTAGCCAGTTACGGATCTAATGCCAGAAATGGGGCTATTTTGGCTATCGAAGAAATCAACCAGGCCGGTGGGGTCCTGGGCAAGCAACTGGAACCTCTGGAGAGAGATTGTCAGTCCAAACCCGATGAAGCGATGAATCTCAGTGCAAAACTAGTAGGAGAGAAAATAGTGGCACAGATTGGGCCACTGGTCAGCGGAGCCGTGGCCGGATGTACGCCGGTTATGATGAAGAACCAGATCCCCTTAATTGCTCCAGCGGCGACGGCAGTTAATGCAACCGTTGACGAAAACACAGGAAAAACCCGGGATTATATCTTTAGAGTATGCTTCCTGGATTCAGACCAGGCCAGCCGCATGGCTGAGTTTGCCTTAAAAGAACTCAAGGTGAAAAATGCCGTTATTTTTGGCAGCACCTCTGATGAGTATGCCAAAGGATTGGCCAAGTATTTTAAAGAAGCCTTTGAAGCCGGCGGCGGAAAAATAATTGACGAAGAAGGCTATGTCAACGGCGACCAGGACTTCAAAGCCACCTTGACCAAGATCAAAGGCAAAAATCCTGAGTTCATATATGTTCCAGGCTACTATAAAGAAGTATCTATTCTTATCAAGCAAGCTCGCGACCTGGGGATTAAAGTTCCTATAGCCGGTGGTGATGGTTGGGATTCTCCTGACATGGTCAAGGTTGCTGGAGCAGCAGCTCTGAACAATACTTATTTCACCAATCATTATTCCGTGGAAGACCCAGCCCCTGCGATTCAGGCTTTCGTCAAAGCTTACCAGGACAAGTATGATAAAGTCCCGGATGCCTTTGCTGCGCTGGGTTACGATTCAGCCAAACTGCTGGCCCAGGCGATTAAGGACGCCGGTGCCGCTGACCCGCAAAAAGTCACCGAAGCACTGGCCAAGATTAAAGACTTCCCGGCGATAACCGGTACCATGAGTATTAATGAGAAGCACAATCCAGTCAAGAAGATTGTGGTAATAGAATTCAAAGACGGCAAACTGGTATCCAGATAAGAGCTTACAGGGGAAAGAGAGGAAAATACCTCCCTTTCCCCTTCCTTTAAGCATCGGAAGAAACTGCCGAGCAGTTACTTGTGCACCGCTGCAACGAGGCAGGGGATTAGAACCCGTCGTCGGTTTTATGAATAGGAACCCGAACGCTTAAAGAAACGGGGACATCTTATCGCCTCGTTATATATTTAAATTTTTATGGACTTGGGAGTGAATCTCTTGCAGGAATTTATGCAGCAAATGATAAATGGCTTGTCTTTGGGAGCCATTTACGCCTTAATCGCCCTGGGCTATACCATGGTGTACGGAATTATTATGCTGATTAACTTTGCGCATGGCGATATTATGATGGTGGGTGCTTATGTAGGATTTTTTTCCATAGCTGTTCTGGGTAGCAATATAATCGCAGCCTTGCTTTTTGCTATGTTGAGTTGTGCCGCCCTGGGAGTAATTATTGAAAAGATAGCTTATAAGCCCCTGCGCAATTCCACCCGCATTGCCGCACTAATTACGGCTATAGGAGTCTCGCTTTTACTGGAATATGTGACGATATTCTTTTTAACTCCTGACCAGCGGGTTTTTCCCGAATCAGCATTTCCCCTCCACAATTATGAAATAGCCGGACTGGTAATCTCCAACAAAGATATATTTATCTTTGTTCTAGCTATTTTGCTCATGTTAATCCTACAGTATATTATCAAAAAAACCCGGACCGGCAAGGCGATGCGCGCGGTATCCCAGGACCCGGAAGCAGCTATTTTAATGGGCATTAGTGTGGATAAAATAATATCGGTTACATTTGCAATCGGCTCGGCCTTGGCCGCTGCCGCTGGCGTAATGATAGGCCTTTACTATAATACCATCAACCCGCTCATGGGGATTATTCCTGGCTTGAAGGCCTTTGTAGCCGCGGTTCTGGGAGGAATCGGGATTATTCCGGGGGCCATGGTGGGTGGTTTTCTCATGGGAATTCTGGAAACCATGGTCAGCGGTTATGGCAGCAGCCTGTATCGGGATGCCGTTGCTTTTGGAGTATTGATCCTGATCCTGTTGATTAAACCCACCGGATTATTCGGCAAGAACACCGGGGAAAAGGTATAGGGAGGAAACATGCGAAAAGCAAGTATAAAACCGCTCCAGTTTATTTTTGAGGCAGCTGTTCTAGCCTGTTTGTTTACCCTGGTACAGTATGCTATTAACAGCAACATAATAAATCAGTACTACCAAATAAACCTGGCCTCCATATGTATAAACATTATTCTGGCGGTTAGTCTCAACCTTATAAACGGATTCACCGGCCAGCTTTCACTGGGCCATGCCGGGTTTATGGCCGTAGGTGCCTATGCCGCGGCGGTAATGACGACTTCATTAAACCAGCCTTTCGTATTCGGTATTATGGCAGCTTGTCTGGCTGCCGCCCTGGCCGGTTTAATTATAGGGGTGCCTACCCTAAGGTTAAAAGGAGACTACCTGGCTATTGCTACCCTGGGTTTTGGGGAAATCATAAGGGTGGTGCTGCAGAATATAGACTATATCGGAGGCCCGGCCGGCATACAGGGTATACCGGTATATACTAACTGGCCCTGGCTATTTGGTTCGAGTGTTTTGACCATAGTAGTGATTGTCAATATCATCAACTCCAGTTACGGGCGGGCCATCATTTCCGTCCGCGAGGATGAAGTGGCTTCCGAGCTTATGGGAATAAACACCACCCGTTATAAAGTGCTGGCCTTTGTAATCGGGGCTTTGCTGGCTGGACTGGCCGGAGCCCTCTATGCCCACTATTTTTATATTATAAAGCCCGATAATTTTAACTTCCTAAAGTCCTTCGACATCCTGGTCATGGTAGTGCTGGGGGGATTGGGAAGTACTACCGGAGCGGTGATCGCAGCAATTTTTATAACTGTGTTGACGGCAGTCTTGCAGTCCTTCCCAGCCATCCGGATGATTCTTTATGCTTTGATATTAGTAATAGTAATGATCTACAGACCACAAGGCTTAATGGGCAATAAAGAATGGGGCCGAAAAACTTGGGGTCGGATATGGGGTGGTAAAAATGGTCCATCTGCAAATAAATAGGCTGAGTAAAGCATTCGGAGGACTGAGTGCGGTACTTGATTTTAATTTTCAACTGGACAAGAATGAATTGCTGGGACTTATTGGCCCGAATGGAGCAGGCAAAACTACCGTGTTTAATCTTATTACCGGAGTTTATAAACCGGATGCAGGCGAGATCCGGTTTAATGGGCAAAATATAGCTGGCCTGCCGGCTTACCGTATTTGCCAGCAGGGGATTGCCCGCACCTTTCAGAATATACGCCTGTTTAAGGACATCAGCGTGCTGGATAATGTACGCATAGCCTTACACCAAAACGTGCCCTACAGTTTGCTGAGTGCGGTTGCGCGAACCCCGGTTTTTTTTAAGGGGGAAGCGAAGATAGAGGCGCAAGCCCGAAAAATTCTTAAGATCTTCAACCTGGATGACAAACGCCGGGAAATAGCGTCCAACCTTCCCTATGGAGAACAACGGCGATTGGAGATAGCCAGAGCCCTGGCCACCAAACCAAGCTTGTTAATTCTGGATGAACCCGCGGCCGGGATGAATCCCAACGAAACACGGGAACTTATGGAGTTAATCCAGTGGCTAAGGCTGCAGTTCGACCTGTCCATTCTGCTTATTGAACATGATATGTCCCTGGTAATGGGGGTGTGCGAGCGCATTTATGTGCTGGATTACGGACAGGTTATTGCTGAAGGGCGGCCCGAAGAAATAAGAAACAACCCGCGGGTAATCGAAGCTTATCTGGGAGAGGAGGTCGGTTAAGAGTTGCTGCAACTACAAGAAATAGATGTTTATTATGGCGCTATCCATGCCTTGAAGAAATTATCGCTGGAAGTGGAAGAGGGAAGTATAGTTACCCTGATCGGAGCCAATGGCGCAGGGAAAACCACCACATTGAAAAGTATTTCCGGTTTATTGCGGCCCAAGAACGGAACGGTAATATTTAAAGGAGTGGATATTAGCCGGGTAGCGCCCGAAAAAATTGTGGGCATGGGCATATCCCAGGTTCCGGAAGGAAGAAGGGTTTTTACGGCCATGAGCGTATTGGAGAACCTGGAAATGGGGGCTTATCTGCGCAAAGATAAAAAGGAAATCGCCAGCGATATGGAAAATGTCTTTACACGCTTCCCGAGGCTTAAGGAAAGAAGGAAACAGATGGCCGGAACCCTGAGCGGCGGCGAGCAGCAGATGCTGGCGATTGGCCGGGCCTTGATGGCCCGGCCTGAACTGATGCTTATGGATGAACCCTCCATGGGTCTGGCACCTTTGCTGGTTAAAGAAATATTTGAAATAATCAAAGATATCAATGCCCGGGGCACCACTATTTTACTGGTGGAACAAAATGCCCATATGGCTTTATCCATAGCCGACCGGGCCTATGTTATTGAGACCGGGGAAATAGTCCTGGCTGGAAAAGCAGAAGATTTAATGAATAGCGAGGATGTAAAAAAGGCCTACCTGGGCGGTTGATTATTTGAATGTGAGGGGTAAGGGGTAAGGGGTTAGGGTAACCCGGGAGATGTCATAAGTTGGCATAGGAATGGGACGGATTTCACGTTTTACATTTGGTGGCTCACTTTAAACACAGGGCTTCTAGTTGATGCGAATATGATAAATTGTATTTTAAAAGGGGGGTAAAAGATGAAGGTAAAAGACCGTATGTCCAAAGAAGCCAAAACAGTGGGGATGGAAACCAGTTTAACCGAGGCCTTTCGTATTATGAAAGAGAACGGTATCCGGCGACTGCCAGTAATGAACAAAGAAAAACTGGTGGGAATTGTCACCTTAAGTGACCTGAACCAGGCCTCACCATCCTCGGCAACCAGTCTGAGCATTCATGAACTGAATTACCTTCTGGCCCGGACCAAAATCAAGGATATAATGCCCAAGAAACAAAGGCTGCTCACCATAGGGCCCGAGAATTATATTGAAACCGCTGCCAAAGTAATGCGGGCCAACAAAATCAGCGGTTTGCCGGTGGTTGATAATGGCAGACTGCTGGGAATGATTACCGAGACCGACATTTTTGATGCCTTAATCGATATCCTGGGGGTAAAGACGGTCCACAGCCGGATCGACTTTTATGTCAAGGAACGGCCCGGCAGCATGGCCGAAGTAACCGGGTTGATAGGTGAGAAGGGGATAAATATCCTGAATACGGTAATGTACTTTGATGAGAAAAAGAACCGTTATAAAATGATCCTCCGCATAGAGGAAATGAACAATGGCCCGATCGTTGAGGAACTAAAAGCGCGGGGTTATGAGGTTGAATCGGTAATTGTCAGCCAGGGCGAAGAGGAATAGCAGAGGTTAGGAATAAAGTGTTTTCTCAATCATCTATAAACAGCCTGTTCAAGCATTACAAGTTTACGAACTTTTTTATAGCACTGCCATGCAGTAAATTTCAAGTATAATTCGAGATGAGGAATTCAGGCTATTCAGGCTTAAATGAAGGTCCATTCCGCGGGTCGATTTGACTTTTTCCGACAGTGGTTATATACTCTTTATTGCGGCTATTCTGCGTAATTTATATGGATGCCCCGAAACCCTACGGGGACAGTTATGGAGGCACCCTGCGGGCACGCAGATGTCCTGCGGACACAATTATGGAGGCACCCTGTGGGCACACGGATGTGTCCTGCGGACACAATTATGGAGGCGGATCGGTCCTGGTGGGCCGCCTGGACTTCAAATCCAGTATGCGCGGCAGTGGTCCTGTCGTGGGTGGGTTCGATTCCCACACGCTTCCGCCAAAATATA
>JAQUXM010000012.1:0-5594 GCA_028692415.1 Syntrophomonadaceae bacterium
TGATTTTTCTTGAATTTTGACTTATTATAGTTTTTATCTTGAAAAATGAACATTTTTTCTCCCGCCAATATAAGTTAGACATATATGAATAATATCATAGTGAGTATATTTAAAAAAGCCATCGCGGCAGCGATTTCGTTCTTCTTCTGTCAGGAAATCTGACAGAAGAACCGTCCGAGACCATTGAAAAAGTCTCGTTTTTATTCGTTAAAAACATTTGTTACAATAAAGCTAAGTATGATTAGCTTTATTGTAAGCGAGGTGCTGTCGGTGAATTTTTCCATTGATAATTTTGTTATTACAAAGACGGCTACATGTAATCAGGACGATAGTTTGGAAAAAGCGGCTAAGATTTTTTATTGCGACAAGACTGAAAACCTGCCTGTATTGGATGAGCAAGATGGGGTATTGGGCGTAATTACTCGCAAAAGCCTTGCTCAAGCCATACTGGCGGGAGCACGCCTGCAAACTCCGATGATTAATTTCATGGAAGAAGCCATAATCATCAAGAGCGAGGACTTCAGCCATCATTTGGATTGCTCTCTGGAACGCATAGTAGTTGTAAATGATGACTCTCAGTATATGGGAACTATATCGTCCACCGATTTGATTTCAACCATTATGGAACGTGAATTTATTATTGGTGAAGTTAATTCCATACTGGATAGCAGTGAAAGCTCCATTATTGCCATAGATACCGATGAAAAAATCATTGTCTTCAATAAAGCTGCGGAAAAAATCCTGAAAATGCCGGCCTGGAAAGCGATTGGCAAACACATTCACGAAGTTTCCCCCCGGACTCCTCTCCCGGAAGTGTTGAAGACCGGGGAATCCCAGAAGGGCGTTATATTTCAATATAAAGACCAGGTTTTTATTACCAACCGCACTCCCATGTTTAAAAATGAAACTATTATTGGGGCGGTAACCATATTTCAGGACATTACCGAATTAACCACAGAATTAGGAAGGATAAAGGAAAATCAAAAGAACTTTGAAACAATTATGAACAATTCCTATGATGCAATAGTAATGGTTAACAGTGAAGGCATTATCACCATGTATAACGATGCCATGGAAAAGACTACCGGTATTGTTAAGGGAAAAGCAATGGGCAGGCATGTCTCGGAAGTAATTGAAAATACTCGTTTGCATGTGGTGGCCAAGACTGGAAAGGCAGAAATCGGGGATGTTCAGCGGATGGATAACAAAGATGTGGTGGTTATGTGCCTGCCTATTCTGGAGGAAGAGAAAGTTGTGGGCGCGCTTGGCAAAATTATATTCAAGGGCATACAGGAGATTAATCAATTAACCAGTAAAATAGGGCAGTTATCAAATGAAGTCGCCTACTACAAGGATGTGGTAATGAGAAATCAAGGGGTATGTTTTACCTTGGAAAGCATTATAGGAAGATCGCAGATAATGGAGGAATTAAAAAATATAGTTCTCCGGGTGGCGCGCAGCAACTCCACGGTGTTGATACGAGGCGAAAGCGGTACGGGCAAGGAATTGTTTGCCAGTGCCATACATTATACCAGCCAAAGAAATAAAGAACCCTATGTAAAGGTCAATTGTGCGGCCATTCCTGAAAACTTGCTGGAATCAGAACTGTTTGGCTACACCGAAGGTGCTTTCACCGGGGCCAAAAAAGGAGGCAAGAAGGGAAAATTCGAGCTGGCCAATAAAGGTACCATTTTTTTGGATGAGATTGGCGATATGCCCCTATCAATGCAGGTCAAGCTGCTCCGGGCATTGCAGGAAAAAGCCATTGAACCGATTGGGGGGAGTGCTTCCATACCGGTTAATGTTAGAATTATTGCAGCTACGAACCGGAATCTCGAAGAATTGATAGCAAACAAGCTATTTCGCTCAGATCTCTACTATCGTCTAAATGTGATTCAGTTAGAAATTCCTCCCTTGCGCGAGCATAAAGAGGACATTCCCGAACTGGTTGACTATTTGCTGCGGAAGCTATGCAGTTCTATGGGATGTCGTATATATGAAATAGAACAGCAAGCCCTGAAACAGCTTTTAAAATATGATTGGCCGGGGAATATTCGGGAACTGGAAAATGTCTTGGAGCATTGCTTGAATTTTGTAGAGGGCAATATTGTTGAATTCGGCCATTTGCCATGTCATATCAGAAATCTCAATTTCGAAGATCATGAAATGACTACACTTAAAGACAAGCTGGAATTAGCTGAGCAGAAAGTCATTGAGTGGGCTCTAAAAGAATGCCAGGGCGACAAAATGAAAGCTGCCAGAGTATTGGGAATTTCCCGAGCCAGCATCTACCAAAAAATAGACAAATATGGATTGAGATAAACTGTGTCCAGAATTATGGATAAGAATCCAAAGCAGCAGACCCAAACACTGGTCCTTCGTTTGAGACGAAAGGGCCAGTTTTCTATTATGCTGAACCAAAACACTATGTAAAGCAGATATTAAGCTATGATTAAGCTTTTGTTAAACGGTTGGCACATAAATTGCATAATAGCATTTTTGAGAAGCAAAGCAGGATGCTTTAACAAATTACTGGAGGTGGTTTTGGCGATACGGTACCGGGAACACTCAGTTTTATTAAAAGGGAGGCGAATTGGAATGCGAAATATTCGCAACAAAAAAATGGTGGCCGTGTTACTTATGATGGTTTTTATGGTAGTAGCAGTAACGGGTTGTGGAGAAAAAACCAGCAACTCAACAGATACTGGTCAGGCCGGTGATGAAAAAGTTATTACCTTAAAAATCGCCGATATTTATCCTACCACTCATTATGTGAGTCAGGGTATGCAGTTATGGATGAAAAGAACTGAAGAATTAACAAACGGAAAAGTCAAATTTACCCTTTATCCCTCGGAACAGTTGGGTAAAAGCTCTGATATGCTGAGCCTGCTGAGCTCCGGTGTAGCAGACGTGGCTTATGTTCCTTTTCCTTACTTTGCAGGACAAATGCCGCTTATCAGCGGCGCTGGAGCTATATCGGGCGTGTGGAGCAATTGTAAGGAAGGCAGCCCGGCGGTCTATCAAATATGCAGTCAGGACCCGGTTTTAAGCAACGATTTTATCAAAAACGGTATTAGACCGGTATTGCCTTTTGCCAATCAGACCTTTCAGCTTTTCACAAATAAAAAGGAAGTTAAGAGCATGAATGATATAAAAGGTCTGAAAATACGCAGCAGCGGAGGGGTCATGGACACCATAATAAAAAGCTTTGGGGCTGTTCCCGTACAGATCCCGGTTGGAGAACTATATGAAGCCATGTCTCGCGGAACCGTGGATGGAACTTTGATATCAGCCGTTGCTCTGCATTCCAATAAGATTGATGAAGCTGCCAAATATGCTACCTGGGGTGTTGATGTATCGGGCGGAATCTTTGGTTACTGCATCAATGAAAAGGTTTGGCAGAGCCTTCCCGCCGAAGTTCAGGAAGCCATGGTAAAGGCAGGTGGCGAAGCGCTTGAAAGTTTGGCAACCACTATGGATTCCGACGATGCAAAACTGAAAGAAGAATACAAACAAAAAGGCATAAAAGTATATGAATTATCAGCCCTGGAAAAAGAGCAATGGATTAAAGCGCAAGCTGCAGTAAAAGACAATTGGATTGCAGACATGAAAAGCAAGAGTTTGCCGGGCAAAGATGTTCTCGACAAGCTTTATGCTGGAGTGGAAAAGGTTAGAGCAGGTAAGTAAAAGGCGGGCAGACCGCAATTACTTTGCCGGTCTGCCTG
Organism: Syntrophomonadaceae bacterium; assembly: GCA_028692415.1. Classification (GTDB taxonomy): domain Bacteria; phylum Bacillota; class Syntrophomonadia; order Syntrophomonadales; family Syntrophomonadaceae; genus JAQUBU01. The sequence continues at coordinate 3,726 of JAQUXM010000012.1, forward strand.
GAGTCCAACTACTACATGAAAAAAGGAGATAACCGATATGGCGACTCTTATGAAAACTCTGCAGCGCCTGGAAAACTACATGCTTTACCTGGACATGTTTGTGCTGTCCTTTATGGCTATATGGGTGTGTTCAGATGCAAGCGGACGATATTTGTTTAATCACCCATTACCGGGCGCGCTGGAAATAAGCGAAGAAATCCTTATGGTGCTGCTGGTGTTCTTTTCGCTTAGCTATTGCCAGCGCTTGAAGGGGCATGTCAGGGTGGAATTGCTTGACAATCACATTCCTCCGCAATTAAAGGTATGGGTTGATTTCTTTATGGATTTATTCAATCTGGCATTTAACCTGCTCGTCACCTATACCGCAATAAACGCATTCTCAAACGCAGTTGAGATGCAGACCGTTTCCCGAAGTATACTGGCTTATCCCATGGCACCGGTGTACGGCTTTATGGTCTTTGGTATGCTGGTATTTTGCCTGCGTATGCTGGTGGAGACTTTGGAGAATTTACAAAAAGCACTCAGGTTTAACTCATGCCAGGGAGGTGTAAAGCAATGATTATTGGGATAGTCGCATTACTGGTCTTCTTATTGCTGGGCATGCCCGTTGCTTTTGCCCTGGGAGCTTCCGGAATGCTGGGCTTGCTGACCACTCAGGATCTGCAGGTTACGCTGGGGATTTTTATGACTGCTCCCTATCGCAGTGTTGCCAGTTATAGCCTGATTACCATACCCTTGTTTGTGCTAATGGCCGAGTTATTGAATCAGAGCGGCTTGGCCAAGCAGGCTTATGTGGCCGCCTACAAATGGATAGGACAACTGCCCGGCGGCCTGGCTATTGCCACCATCCTGGGAGGAGCCATATTCGGTGCCTGTTCAGGTTCCAGTACCGCTTCCTGTGCTACTTTCGGCGCTATTGCGGTACCGGAGATGAGGAAGTACGAGTATGATGATGAACTTAGTACGGGGACTATATCTATTGCGGGTACTCTAGCCGCTCTAATTCCTCCCAGCATACTCATGGTCGTCTATGGCGTCCAAACCGAGACTTCGATTGGAAAACTTCTCATTGCTGGAGTGCTGCCGGGTTTGCTGATGACCGTTTTGTATTCTCTGGCAATTTTCTTAATGGTTAAAAGAAAACCTGAACTGGGTCCTGCAATACCCGCTTTCCCATTAAAAGAACGCTGGCAATCCTTGTTCAGCATCTGGCCCCTTGTAGTTATTGGCGGTTTGGTACTGGCATGCTTGTATACGGGAATCACTACTCCCACCGAAGCAGCGGCATTTGGAGCAGTGGGAACCTATATAATGGGCTTGATAACCCGGACACTTGATATTGAGCGGACCATAAAAGCTCTGAAAAGCACGGTAAGTACAACCGCTATGTGTTTTGGTCTTATCATCGGCGCCGCTATTTTCACCTATTTTCTTACCGCTACGGGAGCGACCCAGGAGTTTATTGCTGCCGTTTCCAGTTGGGATGTGTCACGCTGGGTAATATTGCTGATGGTTATTGTCATTTATATATTTTTAGGTATGTTTCTCCCTTCCATGGGAACCATGCTGCTTACCGTCCCAACCATAGGTCCCCTGCTGTTTGGCCTGGGCTATGATCCTATATGGTTTGGGGTTTTGCTGGTGATGCTTCTGGAAGTTGGTCTATGTACGCCTCCTGTGGGGCTCAACTGTTTTGTCACCAGTGGTGTTAGCGGGGTACCGCTGGCCAAGGTTTTCAAAGGCACTTTGCCTCTTTTGATCGTGGCTATTTTAGGTTTGCTTCTTGTTATAGTATTCCCGCAAATAATTATGTATTTTCCCAATATGATGTCTCAATAAAAAAAGACGGCATTAAAGCCGCCCAAAAGA
>JAQUXM010000012.1:5694-25875 GCA_028692415.1 Syntrophomonadaceae bacterium
TTTGCTATTTAAAACAAAGGAGCAATAGATTTATGCAAGATATAAGCAGATCTGAAATTAAATGCATGCTGGACCCCCGGAGCATAGCTATAGTCGGGGCATCCAACAATCAAAACAGCATTGGTGGCCGCCCGATAAAATTTCTATTGCAATGCGGTTTCGAAGGAAATATTTATCCTATTAACCCCAAATATGAATCATTACAGGGCTTAAAATGCTATCCCGATATTGCGGCATTACCGGAAGCGGCAGATATGCTCATTGTTGCGGTAAATGCGAACCGGGTCTTGGAAACCATGCAAAAGGCGTATGCAAAAGGTATCAAAAGCGCGGTGGTCTTTAGTTCGGGTTTTGGGGAGATAGGTGAAGAGGGTATTGCCATCCAAAACGCTCTTGCCAGTTTCTGCCACGATAAAGGCATAGCCCTGATGGGACCTAATTGTCTTGGCTATATAAATCACTGGGGCAAAACCACCGCAACTTTTTCCGGTGCCCTGGAAAGAGGCATCTATAAAACCGGCCCGGCTGCTCTAATAGCTCAAAGCGGGGCAGTAGGCGGGATGCTTTATGCTATTGCCCAGGAAAAAGGCATAGGCATCAGTTACATGATCGTGGGCGGAAATGAAGCGGTACTGTCAACTGCAGACTACATGGAATATGTGCTGCTTGATGAACAGACACGCGTAGTCGCTTCATATATGGAAGGGATTAAGGATGTTGAGCGTCTCAAGCAATGCGCCAGAATGTCAATGCAAAAGCAAAAACCTCTGGTGGTCATGAAAGTCGGACGCTCGAAAGCCGGCAGCCGGGCGGCTGCATCTCATACCGGATCAATTGCCGGTGAGGATAGCCTGGCCGATGCATTTTTCAAACAGCATGGAATTTTACGGGTGGATAACGACGAACAGCTCTTTCATTGTATGAAAGTATTCAGCAGTCCCAAACGCTTAAAAGGGAATAGAATTGGCATTCTTTCGATCTCCGGGGGGGCCGGGGTGATCATGTCCGATGCCTGCGAAGCCAATGGTTTGACAGTGACCGAATTATTGCCTGAAACCGAAGCAAAACTGCAGACGCTGCTGCCGCCTTTCGGCTCCCCGCGCAATCCCGTGGATATTACGGCGCAAGTGCTGACCGAGGTCGATAAGTTTTATGACAGTACGCGCTGTGTGATTGAAGATCCGAACACTGATGGCGTAGTCATCTTCATCGGGTTGCTGGAACACCTTAAAGATAAGCTGGTGCCTGCTATTGTTAACTTGGATCAGCTTAGCGATAAACCTTTAGTGGTTGTATGGATGGCCAGCAATGATGATGTGCGCAGGGAATTCCATAAATATTTAATACCGTTTTTTGAAGATCCGGATCAGGCGATTTATGCCTTGGGACAGCTTAATCAATTTCGCAGTTATTGCCAGGCCTTTTCCCTTGCGGAAGCATCCGGCAATCAAGTCCGGATGGAATCCAACGAACTTTGCGCAATGGATAGCCAGGCAAGCGGGATGATAAACGAACTGCAGTCCAAGAAATATCTTGAATGCTTTGGTATCCCGGTTACAGCTGATGTGCTTACACATACTTCCGACGAGGCTCTGGCGGCAGCCCGCAAGATTGGCTTTCCGGTTGTTCTGAAGGTGGTTTCTAAAGATATTCCTCATAAATCAGATATTGGCGGAGTGGTTTTAAACATCGCTACGGAGCAGGAACTGCAGGAAGCCTATCAGCGAATTCTTGATAATGTCCGGGGAAAAGTGCCCAATGCCTTGCTGGAAGGTATTTTATTGTCGGAAATGGCGCCCCCAGGAATTGAAATGCTGGTTGGCCTTAAGAATGATCCGAGCTTCGGCCCGGTTATGCTGGTGGGAATGGGCGGCATTTATGTTGAAATTATGAAAGATGTCAGCACCCGCATTCTTCCGGTAAGCCGGCCAGAGGTCGAGGCCATGCTGAAAGAACTTAAGAGTTATACGCTTTTGACCGGAGCCCGTGGAAAGAAAGAAAAGGATATCGATGCTTTGGTGGATACTTTGTTATGTGTTGCCAATATGGGCATCTCTCTGGATGAAAAACTTGCTGAACTTGATATCAACCCTCTCCTGGTTTTTGACAAGGGGCAGGGGGTAAGGGCTGTGGACGCGCTGCTCTCGCTGCGATGAAAGCATGTAATAACCCGGTAGAGGCATCATCATTTATGATGCCTCTACCATTTGTAGAATTTGAAAGAGGGGGGTGAGTATATGATGCATTATTGGCTGGCAATATCAATATTCGTGTTGGTATATATCTTTATAATAAGTGAAAAAATTCACCGAACCATTATTTCTATGGCGGGAGCAGCCCTGATCATTGCCCTGGGTGTAGTCAGTCAGGAACAAGCTTTTGCCCATATTGATTTTAACACTATAGGTCTCCTCATCGGCATGATGATAATGGTGGGGATTACCAGGCAAAGTGGAGTTTTCGAATACCTGGCCATAAAATCAGCCAAGCTGTCGGGTGGAAAGCCTTTAGCTATTATGGCAACCCTGGCTATGGTCACGGCCCTATCTTCAGCCTTGCTGGACAATGTTACCACCGTTCTGCTGATAGTACCCGTTACCTATGCAATTACCGACCGCCTGGATATATCACCCATCCCATTTTTGTTTGCCGAAATTATTGCTTCCAATATCGGTGGCACAGCTACCCTTATTGGTGACCCTCCCAATATAATGATAGGAAGTGCAACCGGGCTGGGGTTCATGGATTTTTTGGCTAATCTTGCCTTTCCAGTAATAGTGATATTAATTATTACCATTGCCATAATGGTGTTTTTCTACAGGAAACAGCTTGACAGCACTGAGGAGCGTATACAAAGCATCCTTGAACTGAATGAGAAGGAATCCATTAAAGATTGGCGCTTGCTTAAACAATCTCTTGGCGTTTTGGGTTTAACAATGCTGGGCTTCCTGCTGCATCAAACACTTCATCTGGAGTCAGCTACCATAGCTTTGTTAGGAGCAGGGCTCCTTATGTTAATAAGCAATGAGCATCCTGAAGAGGTTTTATTAAATGTTGAATGGCCCACCATCTTTTTCTTTGCCGGATTATTCGTATTGGTGGGAGGGCTGGTGGAAACCGGGGTTATTGAACAAATAGCCCAACAAGCTTTGATAATCACCGATGGCAACTTGGTTCAAACCGGTATGCTGGTACTATGGTTATCGGCAATAGCATCAGCTTTCGTGGATAATATCCCGTTCGTTGCTACTATGATCCCTTTACTGCAGACCATGGGTCAGCTTTCCAACCTGCCGATGGAACCTACCTGGTGGGCATTGGCATTGGGAGCATGTCTGGGTGGTAATGGTACCCTGATAGGAGCCTCGGCTAATGTTATTGTGGCGGGGATAGCAGAACGAAACGGAGATCACATAGGATTTATCAGTTTCCTGAAAGTGGGTTTCCCGTTGATGCTCTTGTCTATAGTAATATCAATGGTTTACCTGTATGTGTTTTTCTGGATGTAGGGCTTCATCGATAGAATTTTGGGGATGTCTGGTTAAGCTGATTTCAAATGAAAAGTAACCCCGTAAGCAAAGGAAGTATCTGATATTGAAGCGGGGAAACAATTCTATCAATTTAAACAAAATTTTTGTATGATCGATCTTTAAATGGTAGAACCCTATAATAACCAATGATTAAGCGGGAGTGGGTGAATATGACACAAATCAAATCACGGGCTGAAACATGCTATTCCTGTGATAATTTTAAGTTTTGCTTGGTGCACTGGGGTCCAGAATGCAAAAGGCAGGGAGGAGTTAAGATACCACGCATAAAGTCCATGCCTGTCGCGAGAAAACATCCCTTGCCGGTCGTGAAAAAACAGAAAGTTGAAAAAAAGGTTAATCTGAAGCCTAGCGTTAAGAGGATTGAACCTATAATTACGAAAATAGCTAATTGGTATTAAGATGTTTTTGCTTTAAGCATCCATGCTATACGAACAAAATGCCTGCTATAAATGCCGGCATTTTATTCGTATAGCATGGATGTTTAACTGATTTTTGGCTTTTGTTTTACTGTTTTTAGCGAAATCTGTTGCTTCCCTGTTACGCATGCAAGCGTTGGGCGACCCGGGCGGCGGCAGCTAGAGCCAGGAAAAATTCGCGTTCTTGTTCTACACCGCGTCCCATGGTAGTTATTTTAAGTTCACTCTTTTGTAAAAGCTCCAGTAACCAGGCTTCGTCTTCATAATACAACTGGTGTTTTTCATTTAATTTTTCCTGCTGCAACTGTTCCAGCAAATGAGTCATTTTTTCTTTATCCAGTACGGGCAGGGGCAATATAGCCCTTACGCGGCAGACGCGCGAAAGAACGGTTATGGTATGATGGCTTAGCCCCCGGTGCCGCTCCCGGGAGTCGGCAAAGCTAATTCGCGGTACCGCAATTGGGATGCCCCCTAAAGTTTCAACCGCATTTAAGATTTCCCCTTGCTCGATGCCAGTAAATCCCCACTTGCTTCCGGTCCCGACTATTCCAGGTCCCATGCTGACAACGATTACCTCGGCTTTCAAAACATGGCGGGCCGCCAGCAATCCTGAATAGATATTGACTGCTTCCAAATCCCCTCCGAAAGCATGACCAATAGTAATACTCCCCACCAGTAATTGGCGGTATTTCAACCAGGCCACGGTTTCACTGAAAGCCAGCGGTAGCGCCGCTCCGTCAGTCATCACATAGGCCACTCGCAAGTTGCTCTGCGCCAAATGCAGGCAGAGGGGAGCAAGCATTGAATGCAAAGTAGCTACCAGCACCGGCGTATGGTCAAGACTGTCCGCAGCGAGCATGGTTGAACGGTGCGGGCTGTCCTCTTCTTCAACGCTTAGCACTTTGAGCTGCAGCGGTGTGTAACGCAGCTTCATTATGTGCCCTCCTGGACGCAAAGTCTTCCCCGGCGAATTCAGCTTCGCTATTACATAGTGATAGCCCCCACTGCCGAGTCGCAGCGAAACCGCCGTGGTATTGAGCAGGACTTCATCCCCCTCGCTTATCTCTCCCACCAAATCCGGATAGGACAGGCATCGGGCTTCTTTGTTATCTATATCGACCAGATATCCCCGGATTCCAGGACGGGCAAATAACTCCTTGATAACCTTCCCGCGTTTGCTTTCGATCATCGGTTCCTCCTGATTACTTGACTTATTGCTGGCAGGCCTGTTGAATAATAGCCAGCACCCAGCGGGCATCATTTACCAAATCAATAACCCTGATATGTTCATCACAGGTGTGAACAGCCTGCATACCGACACCCAGGTTGGCGCAGCGAATCCCGTTGCCATTGATAATGCTGGCGTCGCTCCCTCCCCCGGTGCTTTGCAGTTGGGGCTGCAAACCGATACTGGCAGCTGCATTAACAGCCAGTTGTACCACGGCTTCATGCTCCTCCAGCTTCATCTCCGGATAGAGAAATCTTACCTCAATCTCCGCCCTGCCCCCTCTTTTCTCCACCTCGCTGGCAAAGGTGCTTTTAAGTTCAGCGGTCAGGCGCTCCAGTTTTTCCCGGCTAAGGCTGCGCGCCTCCCCTTTAACCCGGCAAAAATCAGCCACAATATTGCGGGCGGTACCTCCCTCGATATTCCCAAAGTTGCAGGTAGTCTCAGCATCAATACGCCCACAGGGCATGGCCGCCAAAGCCTGGGCCAGCAGATGAATAGCATTGATTCCTCTTTCGGGGCTAATCCCTGCATGAGCAGCCTTGCCATAAGCCGTATATTCAATCTCATTCTGGCAGGGTGACTTGGTTATTATCACCCCTGGTTCCCCACCGGCATCCAACACATAAGCATTTTTGGCCATTAATTGTTTAAAATCAAAGGCCTTGGCTCCCCTCAATCCCTGCTCCTCGCCCACGGTAAAAAGCAATTCCAGGGGAGGATGTTCAAGATTATTTTCCTGCAGCACATGGCATACTTCTACTAAAGCAGCCACAGCTGCTTTATCATCAGAACCCAGTATAGTATCCCCGGAACTTCTTATAAATCCTTCATCATCCAACACTGCTTTTATTCCCAAACCTGGCGTGACCGTATCCATATGTGCGGAAAATAACAGTGGCGGTCGCTTCTTATTCCCCGGTACCCTGACCAATAAATTACCGGAATTCCCTTCTAGCAAGGCAGCCGCCCCATCTTCTATAGCCTGTAAGCCGAGCTGCCGGAATTCCTCACGCAAGAGGTCCCGCATACCTGCTTCCTGCCCCGAAATAGAGTCCGTCTCCACCATTTTTATAAAACTAGCCAGCAGTCTCTTCTCGTTAACCATCTGATTGACCCCTTCCTAAATTATCAACCGCCCTTAACCAAGGATACTTTTCGATCGTCCTGGTCAGTGAGTATTTTTCGGTATATATATGCAAGATTATCAAAAACAGCAGGATGCCTGTCCGGTAAGGCAACGTTAGACTTATTACGCTGATATATCCCAGTGCCAAGCCCAAAACATTGGAACCGGCATCTCCCATCATGGCCCGGGCCTTGAGATCAATGCCAAAATAACAAATCACCGCACCTAGCAGAGGTGCTATAATAAGCCAGTCAACCCGGGCTCCGGCCAAAGCTATAATGGCAATTAAAAAAAACAGGTAGCCTTTTATCGCCCGGCCCGGGCGCAAGTCCAATAAGTTTAACATATTGGTGAAAAGCGCCATGAGCATGGTATTGACCAGCAGATCAACCCAACCGGTAGGCTGCAGAAGAGCCAGAAAGAAAGCTATCATGCCTCCTCCCAATGCCTTTAAACCTCCGGTGGTCAGTTTCCCTTTGAACAGTGCACCAAAATGTCCTTTGAAACCCAAAGCATCTCTTTGCCCCAGCATGTCATCGATAAACCCCAGAAAACAAAGAGCAGTAATTCCCAATAAAAATGGGTAATAACTGCTTTTAAAATAAGCCAGAGGCACATACAAAGCAAAAACGCCAATCGCCACCAGTGGAAAACTTATCCCGGCACTCACCGGGATATCACTACCCTGGTAGTTTTGTCGTACTGCTCCAGTCTCTTGCAGCATGGGAAGAAGAAAATGCAGGGCTACTCCTTCCAAAAGTGCTCCTGCAAATACCGCTCCCAATATCATTAAACCGGTACTCAAATATACTTCCCCCTTAAAGGTAAGGGGACACACCCCTTATTCCCTACTTTGTGCATTTTTATCGGTTCTGCCGTTATACATCCTAATTTTCATTTGCTTGCTGTTGCCCGGGCAATGTCCCCAATTAAGTCGGCCAATACCTTCAGAACATCAATAAATTGTTTACCCCGGTGCATAAAACCCCTGATATCCCGGCCAGTCTCCTGGTGGCTCATGGTTGTAGGCACTTCCATTACTCGGAATCCCTTTTTCAAGGCAGTTATGGTCATGCCCAATTCCACGCCATAACCTTCATTAAAAGGAGTTACCGCTTGCAGGACCGCCCTGGTCATAGCCCTTTGACCGCTTAAGGGAGCAGTCGCATTAATATTCCCCACCTTGCGCAAAGCCCAGGCCGCGGTGCCTTTGACCAGGCCAAACCCGCCTTTTTTTCGGGGAGGAGGGAAGGCCGCTATGCAAAGATCAGTAATACCGTCCTTTACCGGTTTAATTAATAACTCAGCCTGTTTGGCCGATTCCCCGAGGTCGGCATCCAGGAACACAACAATCTCCGTATCGATATACGGCAAAGCGGCATTCATTGCGCCGCCTTTACCGCGATTTTGCTCCAGTTCCAAGACATAAACCCCTTCAGCCCGGGCCAGGCAGACGGTCGCATCGCTGGAACCGTCATCCACCATCATAATCTTAGCAACTCCGGCTATGGACTTTACCGCTTGCAAGGTGGCAACAATCCGATTTTGTTCATTATATGCAGGTATTACTATACCAACGCTTTTCATATATAATCCCCAATTATTAATTTAACCCTTATTCCAAAAGGCATACCCAAGAACATCAAGCCACCTCATGAAAACAACCGGGCATAACCTTAATGTTAAAGCAGCAAAAACCGCAACTTTCCTAGATTAATTCACTCTTCGAGTACAGGCAAATTTCCAAAATGAATAATTCTACTCCCGCCCCTACCATATACGGTGAGTACAGCTACCTATGAAAAATAGCTGAAAAGTTGGGAATGCCTCCCCTTACACCTTACCCCTAACGCCTCACTATTCCATTAACTCCTCACCTTTTAAGGGTTTCCATCGGCAAGGAAGGCATAAATTGTTTGGCGGTCGTCTTAATACCATAATGCCCGGGCTCTCCTTCCATCGCATATACCAGGGATATCTGGCCTGGACTCAGGTTGACATTATCGATCGTGCTGATATTATTTTTCTGAAATTCCGGCATATAGGAATAAACTGCATCCGATTTTTCCACGCCGAATATTTTTACCTCGGTGCTGGCCAGGGCACCAATTAAAGCATGGTCGAAGCTGGCGGAAAAATTACTGGATACATTATTCGTCCCCCCTAATACGATAACACCGTTAAGGGGAATACTGTTATTTCCACTAAATTTAATAAGCTCGTTAGCCTGTAAAAAGTTTATTAGTTCGGGATCGGCTTTATTCGTTATTACCAGTGCCACACTACCCGCCAAATACTGCCTTAAAACATCGGCCGAAACATCATTTTCCACTTTATAGAAATCACGTACCCGTTTTAAAAGCTCAGGACTATCCAGACTCATATTAGCCAAAATTACCGCCTTGGATGCCACCTCGGCTCCCGCTATCGAAAGCGCATTGAGCATTCCGGCCGGCACATCACTGCCTCCGCTGACTACCAAAGCAATCTTATAATCAACCAGATGCTCCTTTACCAGAGGGGGCAAAAGCGTCTGGCTGTAATTCTCATAATTAGCGATAATCTGATCCTTATAATTATTAACCGTAATTAAATCATTCTCTCTTTCCCGTAAAGAGTAAAACTGTTGTTCCAGCCGGTCTATCATTTTTTTCTGTTGGTCAACCAGCAAATTATCTCCTACTATGGTACTGCCAATCAGGATTCCCAATCCCAGGGCCAGAAATATACCTACCAGTGAAGCAATATGATACCTTAAGTCGATCATCAATTACACCTCAACTCAAAAATTAAATAGTATCTTAAGCTGCAAAAGCATTATGCGGAAAAACGGTTTGGTGGCTGGTGATACCGCTAAAATTATGGTGATGGGGATCAGGGCGGCCATCAATAACTGCCAGAGGTATTTGCTGGACATGTGCTGTTTGTATAACTGGCTGACACCCCGGGCATCTACTAAAATGGAGCCTACTTTAAGCCTGACCAAAAAAGTACTGCCCATCCCCTTACGTCCCTTTTCCATAAAATCTATCATATTGGAGTGGCTGCCTACGGCAACGATCAGGCTGGCTCCATATTCCCAGGCCAGTATCATGGCTACATCTTCACTGGTCCCGGGCATAGGAAAGGTCTGAGCCTTCAAGCCCATGGCCTCCACCCTTTCCAGACCGGGAGCTTTACCATCAGCATAAGCATGCACCAGTATCTCCGCACCGCTCTTAAGTGCAAGATCTGAAACACTGTCCATATCTCCCACGATAATGTCGGGTTTTAGTCCAAATTCCAATAAAGCATCCGCCCCCCCATCCACACCAATGAGTATTGGCTGTTCATCCTGAATGTAGGAGCTGATGGTTCTTAAATCTTCTTTGTAACTGCTTCCTCGTACCACAATGAGCACATGACGGTTGAGCATATTGGTTTCGAGAGGTGGAACCTCCAGGTTGCCAATAAGAATATCTTTTTCTTTTTTAGCATATTCCAAGGTATTCTCAACAAAATTATCCAACTCCACCTGGATATTCTGATGAGCCTCTTTGAGCTTAATCCTCACATCTTCCAGGCTAAGCTCCCGGCCCTCGGCCAGCAGTTCGCTACCCCAGAATATCTGGTTTTCTTTAATCTCGATCAGAGTGCCTTCTTTTAACTGATTAAATATATCATCTCCCACCTCATCCAGGACGGGGATGCCCGCTTTTAATATCTTATATACACCTTTAGCCGGGTATTTGCCGGTAATAGAGGGCCGGGCATTTATAATCGCCAGCGGTTTGGCATCGATTAAAGAATTAGCTGCTACTTCGTCAATATCATCATGATCGATAAGGGCTATATCATTTTTTTTCAAACGATTGACCAGGTTTTTGGTTCGCCGGTCCAGGCGAACTCTTCCCTTGATAAACATCATACACCTCGGTTTGCTCATTCACTTGATTGTTTAGTACTTGTCCTGTAGCAGATTTGCTATCGGAATCTATATTATCATAATAGTAATAATATTAAAAACCATCGTAGATAAACTAAGGCTTTATATACAAAAATACCTCTTATTTACTGTTAACCAATAAATAAGAGGTATAATCCATGCAATACTATTAACTCACCTTGTTTTCCAAACGCAAGCGGTCGGCAATAATAGCTATAAACTCCGAATTGGTAGGTTTGCCTCTTTCACCGCTGATCGTATAGCCGAATACCTTGTTGATTTTATCCAAATCACCCCGGTCCCAGGCCAATTCAATAGCATGGCGAATAGCCCTTTCTACCCGGCTGGGAGTTGTATCATATTTTATGGCTATCGTAGGATAAAGCTCCTTGGTTACCGCCCCCAAATAATTGATTTCAGCCACCACCAGCATGATTGCATCCCTAAGATACTGATAGCCTTTTACATGAGCCGGAACCCCTATTTCATGAATAACCTTGGTTACCTCGATTTCCATATCCTTGGGAACTGCAGTTCTAATCGCAACCGGTGAGATCGTACCACGGTGTTCCAACTTGGGCTGTATATCTCTGGCAACTTGCCGCACGCGGTCACCCAGTACCTGAAGATTAAAGGGTTTCAAAATATAATAATCCGCGCCCAACTGCACTGCCTTCTGCGTAATATTCTCCTGTCCAAAGGCAGTAAGTATAATAATACGAGGCTTTACCGGCAAATTTAATTCGTTGATCTTTTCCAATACTCCTATACCATCCATATATGGCATGATAAGATCAAGAATCAAGACTTCAACTTCTTTTTTTTCGATGGCATTTAGAACTTCCATTCCATTGGCACAGATCTCGACTACTTCAAACTCAGGATCGTTGGAAAAATAGTCCCTCAGTATTCCGCAAAATTCACGATTATCATCGGCAATAAGGATTTTGATCTTATTTGACTCACTATACATACAGATTTAATCCTCCCCCTCTTTATAAATCTAATATTTAATGCATTTCGACTATCCCCCAAGTTTTTCCTGCTTCTTTTTTCCACAAAATTAAGTCATTATCCAGCAGAGGATAGCATAATGAAACATAGAATTGCACCATATTTAGGAAGGGTTATCGATGGGAATCCAGAAAACAAAATTATATTCGGGGATACTGGCTGTTTGCGACTTTAAAAATTTGTCGAAACTCTTTTTTGGCTGAGGTCGCCGCCGGGCATTTCCGACAGCATATTATCCATAAAAATACCATATCCCCGGGTTGGATCATTAAGAAAGACATGGGTTATGGCACCTACAATCTTATTATCCTGAATAATCGGACTACCGCTCATACCCTGAATAATTCCCCCGGTTATGCTGAGCAGTCTCGGATCAACCACGCGAATTACCATGCTCTTGCCGTCATCACGATTCGGATAGACTTTTTCGATTTGCACGTCAAATTTTTCTATATCGCTGCCGTTGACCACCGTAAAAATCTGAGCTTTTCCTTCTTTAACCTGATGAGCATAGGCAACCTCCATGGTATAAGCACTCAAAGGGTTTTCTACATCTTCACTGGTTTTGCCAAATATACCAAAATAGCAGTTCTTGGTTATATTACCTTCGATTTGTCCCTTGCTGTCAAATATGCCGATTTTCTCACCCGGTTGCCCAGGTTTGCCGGGTTTTATGCTTTGCACGGAAGCACTTACAATCCTCCCTCGCAGCACATTAATACCCTGCTTGGTATCTGCATCAACAATTATATGGCCCAGAGCAGCATACTCGCTGGTCTCAGGATCCCAAAAAGACAAGGTTCCTACTCCAACCACCCCATCCCTTACATAAAGTCCAATTCGGTAGCGGTTAGTCTCTGAACAAAATTGGGCCTGAATAGGTATGGAAAGATTGTGATCAGCTCTTTTGATGTTTAAAATCAGCTCTTGATCTTTTTTTGTATCTATGGCCCGTGCCAAGTCGTTTTCGCTGGATAGACTCTGCCCGTCCACGCTTTGTATTAAATCGCCGATTTCCACACCCTGATCCCGGGCGGGATAAACCTTTTTACCGTCAGTATCCATAACCGGAGCGTAACCTACTACCATTATCCCTCGCGACTGGAGTAAAACGCCAATCGAATGTCCTCCAGCTACAAGTCGCTTGGTGGGTATGGTTTCAATCGCCATTGATTTTAATGGTATGTAACCCCAAAGGTTTAACCGGACATCAACCTTACCCGGTTTTAAAGCCATAATTTCATAACCCGTCGGATTTTGGTTAACCGTAATGGGCGGGTCCTTCGGTGCGGCAAAAACACTTTGCGCAGGTGTCATTACCTGCATCTGAATCTTGGATTTTACCTGTTCCGGCAGGTCCAGCAATATCTTGCTGGATTCACCTACCACCAGCTTTTGGTAAGTGGGTAAACAAAAAATGGTCTGAGCTTGAGGTGTAAAGCAGAGAGCTATAATAAAGACAGATAAAAGAATTCCCGTTAACGAACGGATTCGGTTACGCAATAATCTTTCCTCCAGTCCGAAGATAATACGCTATATTTTCCCCATCGGTCGGGATAAATATACATAGCTTTGGACTGGAGCAAGTGGGGACGGTTCTTGCCTTGCGCGCTAGTTGCTAGCGCGCAAGGCAAGAACCGTCCCCACTTGCTCAGGAAACCGGAAGAGTTATACTACCCGGCGGATTGCTTTGAAGACTTCAGTATCTCCCGGGCATGCTCCAGGCTTAAGGATGAATAATTCTCCCCATCCATCATCCGGGCTAATTCCTGGATTTTTTCATTATCTGACAACTCTTTTACTGTGGTATAGGTTTTTTGATCAATGACCTCTTTTTCAATACGGTAATGCTGGTCAGCATAGCCAGCCACCTGCGCCGCATGGGTAACCAGAATTACCTGATGATTGCGCGACAGTTCATACAGCTTGCGAGCCATGGCGTTCAGGGCTGTACCCCCAACCCCCACGTCAATTTCATCAAAAATCAGGGTGGGCACGTTATAAACTTCAGCCAGAGCCTTTTTCAGAGCCAGCACAAAGCGGGATATCTCCCCTCCGGATGCAATTTTGGACAGCGGCCGCATTTCTTCACCCGGATTAGGGGAAAACATAAATTCCACCCGGTCCAACCCAGTGGCAGCCAAGGCCTCACGCCTGCTGAGTTCAACTGCAAATTTAACCTCCGGCATGTTTAATTGCGCTAGTTCAAAGTTGACTTTTTGTTCAAGTTTGGCCGCCCCCTGGGTTCTAAGCTCAGTCAAGCCAGCCGCCAAGCGTAGATATTCCTTTTCCAGTATTGTTATGCTTTTCTGCATTTCATCCCGGGTCTGCTGGCTGTTCTGCAAAATAGCCAACTCCTGCCGTGAATTGGCGAGGAACGCCAGAATACCTTCAATATCTTTAGCATACTTGGTCTTTAAGCGATTAATCAGGTGCAAGCGTTCTTCGCTTTCCTCCAAAAGGCCCGGTTCGAAATCTAAAGAGTCCCCGAATGACAGCAAATTACTGCTGATATCCTGCAATGTAAAATATAAGCCTTCCAGTTGGGATGATATCCCATCAAAATAATCATCCTTCAGGCTGCGGGTTGTGTCCAGGGCTGCAGATATCAGATCACTGGCGGTTTCACCATAATCCCGGCTATAGAGCAAATCAAGCAACTTTCGGGTCCCTTCCAATAAACTCTGGGCATTGCGAATCCGATTTCGGGTCAGCAGCAGTTCTTCCTCTTCTCCGGGCTGCAATGCCGCCTGCTCAATTTCCTTAATCTGATAATCTAAAAAGTCTATTTTTTGCACCCTTTCCTGTTCATTGGCTTCTATCTCCGCAAGCTCCTGCTTTTTTGTCTTTATATCGCCAAACAGCTTTGCTATTCTTTCCAACTCATGGCTGCTTCCCTGGGCAAAGCTGTCACAATAACTCAAATAACTTTCCGAACGCAAAATCCCCTGTTGTTCATGCTGCAGGTGCATGTCCAAAAGCAAGGGAGCAAGGTTCTTCAACAGCCCGGCCGTTACATTCCTTCCGTTGATACGCGCAGAATTTCGGCCGTTGGGACTGACCTCCCGGCTTATGATGATGGTATCTTCGTCTTCATCCAGCAGGCTGTTTGCCATTAAAAAAGAGCGCGCATCCGGATTAGCACCTAGATCAAAAACCGCTTCGGCTACGGCTTTTTTTCGCTCATCCCTGATGAAGTCGCCCTTTATGCGCTCCCCCATTATTAAACCCAATGCATCAATGATGATGGACTTGCCGGCTCCGGTTTCACCGCTTAAGACATTAAGCCCCTCAGCAAACAACAAACGCAGTTCATCAATCAGCACAAAGTTGTTGATGTACATTTCTTGAAGCATAGTATCCCCTCACGAGACATTATTCTAAAGCCTGATCTAATCGTTGACCAGTTGTTCGAATTCCTCAATTACCGCAACAACCGCCTCTTTGGGCTTCACTACTATAAAAAGAGTATCGTCGCCAGCCACCGTACCCAGAATGCTCTGGTGATTGGAAGCGTCGACCAGCGAAGCCACCGATTGCGCAGCACCCGGCAGGGTCTTTATGACCACCAGGCTTTCACTGTAATCAAGGCTTACGATCGAGTCCTTGAAAATACGCCGCATCCGCTCATATGAGCCCCCGGTAGTCTTAGCGTCTGGAAGCGCATAATGATAACCTTCTTTATCGGGGATTTTAACCAGATGCATTTCCTTTATATCCCGGGACACGGTAGCCTGGGTCACATCAAAGCCATTGTTGCGCAATACTTCGCAAAGCTCTTCTTGAGTAGCAATGCGCTGTTTGGAAAGAATATCCATGATGGTAAAATGCCGGCGCAGTTTCATAGCTTGTCTCCTTGCTTAAAGCCCCTGTTTTCCAAGTAATCTGGCATCTATCAAATTATAAAAGGGTTTTTTCTTCAAGTTTATCAATTGTAATTTATGCGCTGCCTTTTCAATAATTATACGATATTCGGGTTCAAAATCTATTTTCACCTGTCCATCGATACAAATGACTGCCTCGCTGCATTCCAGCGGGGTTAAGGAAAGCACCCGTTCAGGAGCTACTACCAGTGGTCTTTTGCTGGTTATATGTGATGCGATGGGAGTTACTACAAAAGCTTCCAATTGGGGATCAACCACTGGCCCGCCTGCTGAGAGCGAGTAGGCTGTAGATCCAGTCGAACTGGCGATAATCAAACCATCACCCCGGTAGGTGCTCATCACCTGCCCGGAAACATCCAGAATAAAGCTCAGCATTCGAGGAGTCGGGGATTTAAAAACCACCTCGTTGAGACAATAATTCTTGCTAATAGCACGTTTATCATGGTAAATGCTTATTTCCAGCATCATCCGTTCATCCACGGTATAATCCAGATTCAGCAAACGCTCCAGATAGAATTCCAATTCGTTTATTTCAATATTGCTTAAAAATCCAACTGTCCCCATGTTAACCCCAAGCATCGGAATCCCGGTCTGCCCGTATTGACGCGCTGCTCTTAGTATAGTGCCATCCCCGCCTAAAACGATCATCAAATCCGGCTTGTTTTGAACCGGTTCCATCCTGCCATTATCAATATCCACCTCAAAATGCAAGGCTCTAAGCTGGGCCGCCAATTGGCCGGCCATATATTCCGTAGCTTCCTTATAACGGTTGTTAAGCACGAGGATTCTCACTTTTTACCTCCCAGTTGCCGGTGCGCCTCTGCAACGACTTGCGCAGCCATCTCTTCAAGCTTTTCCAGAGGCTGGGCCGTTTTCTTCAACTGAATAAAATACTCGATGTTGCCCTGCGGCCCCGTAATCGGAGAATAAGTAACCCCGATACAAAACAAGCCTTCTTTTTGGGCATAGGCGATACAGTTCAAAAGCACCTGGCGATGCAGTTCAGCTTCCCTTACTACTCCCTTTTTACCGACCTTGTCTTTTCCCACTTCAAACTGGGGTTTAATCAACGATATGACCGTTCCATCCTCATCCAGCAGATTTTTCAGCACCGGGAAGACCAGGGCCGTGGAAATAAAAGATACATCTACCGTAATAATATCTACGGTTTGGCCCAGTTCTTGGATGCTGAAATACCTTATATTAATCCTTTCCAGGGTTACCACCCGGGGATCATTACGCAGTTTCCAATCCAGTTGGCCATAGCCAACATCCAGCGCATATACTTTAAGCGCACCGTGTTTCAGGGCACAGTCGGTATAACCGCCGGTTGAAGCGCCTACATCCAGAACGGTACGCCCGGCAAAATCGACCTGAAAATCGCTTATCGCTTTTTCGAGCTTCAATCCTCCCCGGCTTACATATTTAGGTGCAGAACTTATGACTTCTATATCCGCATCTTCAGCAATACTGCTGCCCGGCTTATCTACCATCAGGCCATTGACCTTTACTTCCCCGGCCAAAATGAAAGCCCGAGCCTTTTCACGGCTGGCTGCCAGACCCCGGTTGTGCAGCAGGATGTCAAGTCTAATTTTGGCCAAATTTTAGCAACTCCCATGTCCCATTTTGCTTTAAAATATCCGGCCAGCGGTTGACTATGCTTTCCACAATTGACTCCGGGTCCATATCCAGCGCATCAAATAATATATCTACTCGGCCATGCTCGACAAATTCGTCGGGTATGCCGAATCTTATTATTTCAGGACTGTTTTTGGCTTCTTCCAGGATTTCCATCACCGCACTGCCAAAACCACCCGCCAGGCAATTGTCCTCTATAGTAATAATGCGTCCGCAGCTTCGCGCCAGAGCTAATAATTTCTCGCGGTCCAGCGGTTTGACAAAACGGGCATCCAACACAATCGGTCTTACCCCTTGAGCCGCCAGAAGCTTTTGTACTTCCTGGGCGATTCCCACGGCCCGGCCAATGGCTACTATGGTCAACTGGCTGCCGTTGGCAATTATCCTCGCTTTGCCCACTTCCAGGACCTGTCGTTCTTCGGTAATTTTCGCCCCTTCTCCTACACCTCGCGGGTATCTCACCACGACTGGTCCATTTATGTAAAAAGCCGTATGCAGCATATCCATCAGTTCATTTTCATTGGATGGAGCCATTATCGTTAGGTTTGGAACATTTCTAAGGAAGGATAGGTCAAAAACTCCATGGTGAGTTGGTCCATCTTCACCGACCAAACCGGCACGGTCAATTGCAAATACTACCGGCAGATTTTGCAGTGCTACATCATGAATGATCTGGTCATAAGCACGCTGTAAAAAGGTAGAGTATACCGCCACCACCGGACGAAGCCCTTCCCGGGCCATACCCGCGGCCATGGTTACCGCATGCTGTTCACAAATACCGACATCAAAAAAGCGTTCGGGAAAACGCCGGGCAAATTCGGCCAGACCAGTACCAGTGGTCATAGCTGCGGTTATGGCAAGCAGCTGAGGGTCAGTTTTAGCCCTTTCCACCATAAAATCCCCAAAGATTTCGGTATAGGTACGTACACTCTTTTTTAACTGGCTGCCGGTGTTAATATCAAAAGGACCAATGCCATGAAAAATATCGGGGTTTTCCAGAGCCGGTTCATAGCCCCGGCCTTTCTGGGTAATAGTATGGATCAAAACCGGGCCCTTCATCTTGCGGCTGTTGGCCAGTACGGTCCTCAGTTCCACCAGGTCATGACCGTTGACCGGCCCGATATAGGTAAAGCCCCATTCCTCGAAGATGATTCCCGGCACCATCAAATATTTAACGGTATCTTTAAAGCGGTTGGCGGCTCGTGCCAGATTGTTGCCGATACCGGGTATTTTGTGCAAAAGGTTTTCTATTTCTTCCTTGGTTCGGGTGTAGGAAGGGTCGGTGCGGAGACGGTTTAAATAAGAAGACATGGCACCCACGTTGCGGGAGATGGACATTTCATTGTCATTCAGGATTACGATCAGGTCGCGGCCTTCCTGCCCCGCATGGTTTAAAGCCTCATAGGCCATGCCGCCGGTTAAGGCCCCATCGCCGATAACCGCGACCACGGAATTATTTTCCCCTTTCAGGTCGCGGGCCAGGGCCATCCCCAGGGCTGCAGAAATAGAGGTGCTGCTGTGCCCGGTATTAAAAGCGTCATGCGGTGATTCCTCACATTTGGGAAAACCACTTATCCCGCCATACTGACGGATACTGGCCATTTGTTCCCGGCGACCAGTCAGTATCTTATGAACATAGGCCTGATGTCCAACATCCCATACGATACGGTCCTTCAGGGTATCGAAAACATAATGCAGGGCAATCGTGACTTCAACCATACCCAGGTTGGAAGCCAGGTGCCCTCCGCATTCTGATACGCTTTTGATTAATAAAAGCCTTATTTCTTCAGCCAGTTCATTCATCTGAGCAATACTCAGTTTTTTTACATCCTGGGGAGAATCTATGCCCTCAAGAACCTCATACATCGAATGATTTCACCTTCTACCCTTAAACAATTCCAGACCGCTGATTTTTTCCCACCAGGCTACAAACACCGCCACTTCAAAAATAATAGCATTGGCATGGTTCAACGCCAGGCTTTTCCCGATTGCCTTGCCCCCTACGGTAAGGGATGCTATTAAACTGGTCATCAGTGCACTCGCCAGAATTAAATCCAATAAAACAAATTGGGGCGACAAGCTCGCCACTATTCCGGCACCCACTGCCCCGCTCAAGGTCCCGGCAATATCGCCTACTACATCATTGCAAAAATTTGCCATTAAATGCGCATTAGCGGTTAATTTCACCGCCTGCTTGGCCCCAAATATCTTTTTGGCCGCTCTGGCGTTAAAATGCGCTATCTCGGCTGCTGTTGCTGCTGTACCAATAAGATCAAAAATTATGCCTAAAAAAATCACTATAAATAGCAGAATAATAGCCACTATGACATTATTGACCGCTCTTACCAGGGCTCCTGAACCCAGGCTAACCAGTAGAGCAATAAAAAATGTAAAAAAGGCTACTATTAGTCCTGATATAAGATTAGTCTTCTTAATATAGCCGGTCAATATGCTATATCCCCCAAAAAAAGTTCTGGCAAAAGGTTGTTTATCGAGTAAACGCTGCGACTTAGGTCCAGCAGGTTTTCCCAGCAGTTCTCCCTAATGTTGCCATACGGGCGGTTTCCCTTTACGACTGCTCTGCAACGTTGCCGCTTGCAGGGCTGGATTACCACTTAGTGCACACTTTAATCCCCGATAAACCGTGTCCGAACACACAGTCTAGGAGTTTTCCTCAACAACTCACACCAGTTCTAGCCTCTT
Organism: Syntrophomonadaceae bacterium; assembly: GCA_028692415.1. GTDB lineage: Bacteria > Bacillota > Syntrophomonadia > Syntrophomonadales > Syntrophomonadaceae > JAQUBU01. The sequence goes on from JAQUXM010000012.1 coordinate 25,180, forward strand.
TTGCAGCACCCGGTTTCAAAACAGGCAATAATATCCTGGCCGGGATATTATTGCCCACTAATGTTTATCCGCCGCCACCACTCAAGGCAGGCTACACTGCACCCAGCTTTCCCGGAATGCAGGTTTTCTGTGCATGGTTTCTAAAGCAATGCACAGCCTCCACGAACATAGGGGTCATGCCCGCATGCCGTTGCGGATTGCCCCTATATTCTTAACTCCCAGCAACGACCCCTGACTGGGCGTCACAAGCCGCTACCAGAAGCTTCATCGATGTGCCCTTTACGGATTTTTAGGCCCGTCTTCAATACTGATAGGGTTGACTAGAATACTGCAACCTTTTGCCAGTTGCCTTTCAGATTTGTATTATATCACAAATGCAACCGCTCTTCCAGTTGGGTCAAGGGGAATGCAATAAGGCCAGAGATTAACTGAGTAAATAAACCATTTTGACACAAAAAATGCATCTGCGTTTGGTAAAATGTTAAGTAAGCAAACAAACCAATCCAAACGAAAAGGATGCACAAGTTAATGTTATAACAGATTGATCCGTCTGAAAAGATCGTAGGCGAAGTATCCATATTATTTACGGTTTAAAGATCCTGGGGCTTTGCTATGATTTTCTTGGGGCAAAACTTGAATTAATTATTTTCAGATTTCAAAGATCATCCGTTTTTGCAAATGTGAAAGTTGATTCCC
>JAQUXM010000012.1:25975-36730 GCA_028692415.1 Syntrophomonadaceae bacterium
AGTATCCATATTATTTACGGTTTAAAGATCCTGGGGCTTTGCTATGATTTTCTTGGGGCAAAACTTGAATTAATTATTTTCAGATTTCAAAGATCATCCGTTTTTGCAAATGTGAAAGTTGATTCCCCTGCAAAAAGTAATAATCGTGCATTGCGAGCGATAGCATTCTGTCATTGCGAGCGATAGCATTCTGTCATTGCGAGCGATAGCGAAGCAATCTATAGTGTCATTGCGTGGGAAGCAGAATAAGATTGCCGCGTCGCTTACGCTCCTCGCAATGACAAATACGCGAGTTTTCATAACAATGACAGAATTGCAAAGCAATCGTTTCTATTCAATGCTATTCAGGGACACCATGGGGTTTCGCAGTGGAATCAAAGTTGAGTTATAAATTTTAGGGAGGGCAAATTCGTAATGGAAAACATGGTGCTTAAAGTCCTTTTAATAGAGGATGACCTCATAGACCAGATGGCTTTCAAACGGGCGATAATAAAACAAAAATTGCCCTACCAATACCTTGTTGCCGGTTCGATCAAGGAAGCCAGTAGAATTCTGTCCGATCATGTTTTTGATGTAGTGGTTAGCGATTTTGAACTGGGTGATGGCACTCTTTTTGACGTACTTGACATCATAATTGAAAAAGACGTGCCGATCATTGTTACAACCGGAACCGGCGATGAAGAGATTGCCGTCAGAGCCATCAAAGGTGGCGCCGATGATTACATGATCAAAGATCCTGAACGCAACTATCTTAATATCCTGGCAACTACCATAGATAAAGCCATCGAATCAAAAAAGTCCATATTGGAACGTAAACAGGCGGAAGAAGCTTTGCTCCGCAGTGAAGAAAAGTTCCGGGCCATTACATCATCGGCTCTAGATGGGATAATACTGGTGAACAGCCAGGGCCATATCGCTTTCTGGAATACTGCAGCTGAGCATATTTTCGGTTATTCATCCCAAGAAGTTCTGGGCCATGGCTTGCTGGAGTTATTGGCTCCAGCAGGATATTACGATGAGTATCAGTATGAGCTTCATATATTAAAGACCTCTGAAAAATTACGCTTGGCCGGAAAACCTATTGAGGTAACCGGTCTCCATAAAAACGGTTTGGAAGTTCCTATCGAATTGACTATTTCACCTTTTGAATTAGAGGGCGAGATTTTTTTTTCGTGGATAGTACGCGATATTACAGAGCGCAAGCAGACCGAACAGGAACTGAATGAAGCCCGGGAAGCCGCTGAAGTTGCCAACCGTGCCAAGGGTGAGTTTCTAGCCAATATAAGCCATGAAATCAGAACCCCCATGACCGGTATTATCAGTATGACCGAGCTGCTCCTGGATACGGGATTAAATAGCCAGCAACTTGAGTTTGCCACTACCATATTTGATGCCGGTCAACATTTGCTAAAGGTTATCAACGATATTTTGGATTATGCAAAATTTGAGTCAGGCGTTATGATCATAGAAAATAAAAATTTTGAACTTCTTCCCTTTATCAACAATCTTACCCGCATTATATCCCCGGAAGCAGCCAAAAAGCATCTAACGTTTAACACTCAGCTTGATCCCAAAATACCTTCCCATCTAAGCTGCGATCCGCTGCGATTGCGCCAGATACTGCTAAATCTCCTTACTAACGCCATCAAGTTCACTGATGAGGGTCAGGTAAGCCTGCAAGTTTCGATGATGGGGAAAAATGTCTCCGGATCCAAGATCAGGTTTGCGGTCGCGGATACCGGCAAAGGCATTTCCCCTGATGATCAAAAAAAGTTATTTCAACCCTTTGTTCAAGTGGACGCTTCCATCACCCGCCGACATGGTGGCTCCGGGCTGGGACTGGCCATCTCCAAACGGCTGGTTGAAGCAATGGGAGGAACTATCGGACTGGGAAGCACTACCGGCCGGGGGTCAACCTTCTGGTTGGTATTGCCTTTTACCCCTTCCAGCGATGAACTGAACGAATATTCGGCAGAAAATGAATTGGACCATATAGTTAATAGTAAACTGAAGTCTTATAAAATACCTCCAACCTACCTGAAGAATCCCAACCAAATTATTACTAATACAGCCCACTCTATTTTATTGGTTGAGGACGATCAGGTTGCTGGTATGGTAGCTCAGTTTCAGTTAAATAAGCTGGGTTGCTCAGTAGATTTGGTGACTAATGGCAGCGAGGCAATAAATGCTGCAGCCCAAAATGATTATGCCCTCATTTTTATGGATTGCCACATGCCGGGTATGGATGGCTTTCAAGCTACCCGTGCCATACGGGAGGCGGAACTATCCCGGGGGCAGCATGTTCCTATTACAGCCATTACCGCACGTGCTCTGGAGGGTGACAAGGAAATGTGCCTGCAAGCCGGTATGGATGATTATATCAGTAAACCAGTGGAGTTGCAGAAGATGAAGCAAGTTCTCGATCATTGGATATTGTAATAGCTAACGTTCAAAAGTTAAAGGTATTGCAATAATGCTCTTATTATGGAAAGATTAAGAAAAGTCAGTTAATTACTGTTAATTAATAATAGTTAAAATTGGAATGAGTTGATAAGAAAGAAGGATGTGAAACATGTACAAAGGCAATAACGCAGATAATTATGGAGGCCCGGCTTTACGGGTGTTGATAGTGGAAGATGATGCGGTTAACCTGCTGGTAATTTCCCGCCTTCTGGAGAAAAAAGGCTATGTGGTGGAAACGGCCGTTAATGGGCAGAAAGCCCTATCCATTCTGGGCAATGACATGTTTGATATTGTATTAATGGATATTTCCATGCCTAAAATTGATGGCCTTGCGCTTACCAAACAAATGAAAAAAAACAGTCATACGCAAAATATTCCGATAGTCGCCATGACTACCTTCGCTTCCCTTGAAGATCGTGAGAAGTTGCTGAACGAGGGACTGGATGCTTATATTGCCAAGCCGGTAGACCCTTCGGAATTATACAAAATAATTCTACAACTAACCAGCGCAGATAGCGACGCGATCGACCAGAACGGTCTGATCATGCGCACTGATGGCGACCGAGAATTCATGCGAAATATTGCCGCAGTGTTCTGTCGTACTTCTACCGAAGCTATAGATGAAATTAAGAAAAGTACCGATTTGCAGGTCATTAGCGGGCTGGCACACAAGCTCAAGGGATCGGCGGAAACGGCTGGTGCCCTTAAGGTGACGGAGCTTGCCCGGCAAATAAAATCTTTGGCTGAAAAGGGCAACCTCAAAAACGTTCATAAAGCCTGTGCCTCTTTCCAACATGAACTGGATATGTTTAAAAAAAGTCTAATGGATTTAGGTATTGTCATAGGTAATGACGATAATAAGGGAGAATAACGGTGCCTTATCGTTTGAATGAGCTCTTGGATATACCACGGCTGCAAAAGCTTCTGGAACATTTTTATAATATCAGCGGAATGGTAGCCTCAATCCTGGATCCGGAAGGCAATGTTCTGCTGGCAGTAGGCTGGCGAGACATCTGCACTAAATTTCATCGCGTCTGTCCTCAGTCGGCATCCCACTGCCGTCTAAGTGACCAATATATAAAAAAGCACCTGCATGAACAACCATTTATACTATACAAATGCTTAAATGGCCTGATGGATTGTGCCATTCCCATCATCGTTGACAAGCAACATGTAGGTACATTTTTCACCGGCCAGTATTTATCGGAAGCACCCGATGAGGAGTTTTTTCGCCATCAGGCGAAGAAATTTGGCTTTGATGAATCCGCCTATATTGAGGCCCTGCGATGCGTTCCCATTATCAGTGAAGATATGATTCTATCCATAATAGCCTTTTATACCCAGTTGGCACAAATTTTATCCACTATGGGCTTGCAACGCTTGCACCAGTTAGAGGCCGCGGATGAGCTTATCAGGGAAAGCGAGGAACGTCTGAGGCTGGTTTTGGAAAGCAGCAATAGTGGTTATCTGGATTGGAATTATGAAACCGGTGTATATTATTATAGCCCGGTCTGGCAAACCATGCTGGGCTATTCTCCCGGGGAGATTGCACCTAGATTTGATGCCTGGAAAAACCAGGTTCATGAAGATGATAGACTGGAAGTAATTCAGAATATTATAGACCACCAGGAAGGAAGAACACCCCAGTATGAAGCCGAATATCGTATTCTGAGCAAATCAGGCGAATATAAGTGGGTCCAGGCACGCGGCAAAGTGGTAGCCCGGGATGAAAATCAGCACTGGCTGCGGATGACAGGTATTGTCACCGATATTACCAACCATAAAAAAGCAGAGCGCAGGCTGCAGGAAGAGCGCAATTTCAATGCGGCCCTGCTTGATACGGCCGGAGATCTGATCGTAGTCTGCGACCATGCAGGACGCATTATAAGGTTTAACCAGATATGTGAACAGCTTACCGGATATAGCTTTGATGATGTGAAAGGCCGATATATCTGGGATCTAGCTGCCCCCGAAGAGATTAACACTACTAAAGCTATGCTTGATTATACCGATGCAGACTGGTATTCGCCCGGTCTTAAGAAAAATTATGAGAACCACTGGCTTACTAAAGATGGAAAACGCCGCCTCATAAGCTGGACAGTTTCTTTTTTGTTCAATGAAGAAGATTTTGTTTACCATTCTATTAGCGCTGGAACTGACATTACCCGCCAGCGGATAATGGAAGAACGCCTGCGCGATAGTGAATCGGAACTGCGCAGCATTTTCGAAAACACCAACGGCATAATCTATGCCATATCCCAGGATGGCAGGTTTTCATTCGTATCTCCCGGTTGGACAGATACCCTGGGCCATGCTGTTTCTGAAATTGTTGACAGACCTTTTGAACATTTTATTCATCCCGATGATATCCATATTTGCCGGAATTTTGTCAACCGGGGCTTTAGCACCGGTATGCCACAAGAAAGCATCGAATACCGAATCAGACACCAGGATGGGAGCTGGCATTGGAATACATCCAGCGGTGCCACGGTTAAGGACCGAATTGGTAATCCGCTGTATTTTGTGGGTATTGCCGTAGACATAACTGACCACAAACACATTGAAGAAGCTCTACGGGAGTCAGAACGCAGGTTGGGCGAAATCTTGGAAAATGTTAAACTGGTGGCTACAATTATGGATAATCAATGCCGAATTACTTTTTGCAATGACTTTTTCCTCCAAATGCTGGGCAGGAAGAATGAAGAGGTTATTAACCGGGATTGGTTCAACGTCGTTGTTCCCCCAGAATTGAGAGAGCGAGATAGCCGGGTTATAAAAGGAAGTCTGGAACGAGGAGTCGCTCCCTACTATGGGGAAAGTGAAATACTAACCAGCTCCGGCGAGTGCCGGACAATTCTATGGAATAATACCTTATTGCGCAATCCAGACGGCAGTCCCGCCGGATTTGCGGGAATCGGAGAAGACATCACCGAACGCCGGGCCGCCCAAAAAAGAAGCCAGGAACTTATGCAGGAATTGGAATTTACCAACCAGGAGTTAAAAGATTTCGCCTATATAGTATCCCATGATTTGAAAGCTCCGCTCCGGGGTATAAGATCCCTGGCTGAATGGCTGCATAAAGATTATCTCGATAAATTAGATGAAACTGGCCGGGAACAATTGGAGATGCTGCGCAATCGTACTACGAGAATGCATAACCTTTTGGAAGGAATACTGCAGTATTCGAGATTAACTCGTAGGAAAGAAGAAAACACCTCCATAAATATTAAAGAGGTATTGATGGAAGTGATAGACATGCTGGCACTGCCGGATAACATTGATATCGTTATCGAAAATGATATGCCGGTCTTAATATTGGAAAGAACCCGTATCCAGCAGGTATTTGAGAACTTGATTGGTAATGCCATTAAATATATGGACAAGCCCCGTGGGCAGATAAGGATATCCTGCCGGAACCTGGGACATTTTTACCAGTTCAGTGTTCAGGATAATAGCTGTGGCATAGATGCCAGGTATTTTGATAGAATATTCACTATTTTTCAAACCCTAAAACCACGGGATGAATTTGAAAGCACGGGCATAGGGTTGACTATCGTTAAAAAGATTGTTGAAAACTACGGCGGCAAGGTATGGGTGGAATCGACGGTGGGTGAGGGAAGTACCTTCCATTTTACCCTGCCAGACAATAAAACTACTTAGGGAGAATGAAAAATGCGTAACCGAAAACCGATTCTGCTGGTGGAAGACGACCGGATAGACGCCATGAGCGTCCAACGAGCTTTGCATGACCTTAAAGTGCTGAATCAATTGATTATCAGGGAAAACGGAGAAGAAGCCCTGGCATACTTGAGAGATGAAAACCATGCCAAACCAGCCATTATCCTGCTGGATTTAAACATGCCCAGGATGAACGGTATCGAATTTTTGGAAATAGCCAAGACAGATGAAGAACTAAAAAAATATCCGGTGATTGTTTTGACTACTTCCGATGATGAATGGGAAAAAATCCTGGCTTTTGATCTGGGCGTCGCGGGTTATATGGTAAAACCGGTTGATTATAAGCAGTTTGTGGAGGTTGTACGTATAATTGATCTTTATTGGACTTTAAGTGAACTCCCGGGTTAAAGCAAAGACTGGCATTTTACTTATTAGGGGTTGGACACAGTGGATAGCCAAGTTCTGAAGGTTTTATTAATTGAAGATGATCTAATTGATCAAATGGCATTCAAGCGTGCTGTAAATGAGCAGGGCTTACCCTACCGCTATGTAATGGCCGGTTCAATCAATGAGGCCCGTGAAATCCTGGATAATTGTAGCTTTGATATTGTCCTCTGTGATTTTTCTCTGGGAGACGGTACCCTGTTTGATATTCTGGACGATATCATTAAGAAAGGTATACCCCTCATAGTCACAACCGGCAACGGTGATGAAGAAACGGCGGTTAAAGCTATAAAGGGCGGTGCCGATGATTACATTATCAAAGATCTGGGCCGTAATTATTTAAAAATTCTGGCAACCAGGGTTAACAAGGCGCTGGATAATAGAAAGCTGCTTTTAGAACGTGAGCAAGCTGAAAAGGCTCTGCACGCCAGTGAAGAATTGTATCGCACCCTGATTGAGACATCTCCCAATGGTATTGGGATGACTGATCTTGATGGCAAACTTGTTATGGTTAACCAACCATTGTTAAGTATGTTTGGATATGAGCATATAAGCGATATAACAGGCACGCACGCCGTTGATTATGTCTCCCCCTATGAATTGAGTGCTTACCAGGAATTGAAAAAAGCCTTGTTAGAAGGCAGGGTTAGCCGGCATGAACTTACCGTTATTAAAAAGGATGGTTCCCATTTCCTGGCGGAGATAAGTACTTCTCCTGTGCATGATGAATCCGGGATGCCCCACGGTTTTATGATCGTAATAGCAGATATTACCGACCGCTTCCGGGTTATTTTTAATACAGTGGCCACTGCCATGATGATCGTTGAAGAAGACCACACCATCAGTCAGGTCAATGCTGAATTTGAACGGATGTCCGGTTATCCGAAAAACGATATTGAAGGCATCAAATACGGGACGGATTTCTTTTTAGCTGACAATATAGCGGAGATAAAAAAATACCATGCAATACGCAGAATTGACGAAGCTGCTGCTCCCCGTAATTATGAATCATGCTTTGTAAATCGAGATGGCCAGATTATTAACGTTTTAATGACGGTCTCAATGATTCCTCAGACCCAGAAAAGCATCATTGCAATTATGGATATTAGTTCACGCAAGCAAATGGAAACGGATTTGCGCCATAGCCAGCAGAAATACCGCAATCTGGTTGAGAATATAAATGATTGCATCTGGGAGACAGATCACGATTTTATCTGCACTTATATCAGTCCTAGATTTTATGAAATTCTAGGCTATCAACCCGCCGAGGTAATTGGTACCAGTCTTTTTGATTACCTATTCCTCCAGGAAAAAGCAGCATTAAATAATATTGCGAGCAAACAAGTATTTGATGCTAAGGAGAGCTTGTTTATTGAGGGAATACTTGTTCACAAGCTAGGTCATTCGGTAAATGCAAAAACCAGCGTCTCGCGAATATTGGAATCTGATGGATCGGTGGCAGGTTATACCGGCATACTCCATGATATTACCGAAGAATTAAGGTTGCGAAAAGAAAAACAGCAGCTGCAAGAGCAATCCGCCCGGATGAGCAAGCTTATGTCTATCAGCGCCATGTCGGCCGGGATTGTTCATGAGATTGGGCAACCCCTGAACGCCCTTCAGGTTCTGGTTGACAGCATGCTTTACTGGCGTGAAAGAGGTATCAACTTAGCGGAGGACAAGATCTATGCCAATATGGAACGCATTTCCACCCAGGTTGGTCGTATTGATGATATTATTAAACATATGCGTTCCTTTGTCAGTGCCGGCAATCTTACTGAACTTAATTCCTGCAATTTGAACTGCACCATTGAGCGGGTATTGGATATCCTGGGCTCGCAATTGTCAGCGCATGGTATTATCGTAATCACCAACCTGCAAAAAGATTTAAAATCGATCTGGGGAAGCAGCATCTCCCTGGAGGAAATGCTTATCAACCTGTTGGTAAATTCCCTGAATGCGCTGGATACATGTCAAATTGCGGATAAGAAAATATCTCTTCTAACCCAAATGATGGATGAATGGGTGGTTTTACAGGTTGCCGATAATGCTACCGGTATCGCCGATGATTTGAAGAACACGATCTTTGAACCATTTTAAACCAGCCACCAAAATAGCGGGGGAACGGGGTTAGGCTTGCCTATTGTTCGTTCCATTGTGGAGAGCCACCGGGGGCAAATCACCGTGTTCAATAATGAAGATGGCGGAGCCACCTTTAAAATATTAATACCCTTTAATGAGGAGAAGCAGCGGGGGTGACCTGACTGAATATCTTACTGGTTGACGATGATAATGACAGCCGGGCATATATGGCTGAGTTCCTGACTATGTTGGGGCATACTGTGGTGGAAGAATCCAACGGAATTGATGCATTAATAAGATTGGAAAAGGAACCCTTTCATCTTATTTTATCCGATATTCGTATGCCGCGGATGTCTGGACTGGAATTGCTCAGTAAGGTGCGCCAATCTGCACAATGGAAAGATATGAATGTAGTTCTCGCAACTGCCTATTCGGATATGAGAACCGCCATTGAGGCCCTCCGGGCAGGTGCCTATGATTACCTGTTAAAGCCTATTAATATTGATGAACTGGTCGGTTTGATTGAACGGGTAGCAGAGCGACTGGCATTAAAACAGGAGAATCATATTTTAGCCACCAAATTTGAAGCAGCGGTAGAAGCTGCAGCAGCAGAAACCATTCAGGAATTAGCACTGCTTAAGAAGGCATATTATCGGAAGATAGGAATGGATCAGATCGTGGTCTTCTCCCCGGCCATGCAGGATGTCTTGCAACAGGCGCAAAAATTGCACGACGACAGGCATATTCCGGTTTTGATTGAGGGTGAGACCGGAACCGGCAAGGAAATTGTATCCCGCTGTATCCATTATGGTGATGGCAGCAATACCAGCCCTTTTATCGATATTAACTGTGCCACCCTGACCAGCAACATTTTCGAAAGCGAACTATTCGGCTATGAAGCAGGTGCTTTTACCGGCGGACTACCCAAAGGACAAAAAGGCAAGATTGATATTGCTCATGGCGGCACACTTTTTCTGGATGAAATTACCGAGATGCCCCTTGATGTACAGGCTAAGTTGCTAAGGGTGATTCAGGAGAAGGAGTTTTATCGGGTAGGCGGTCTAAAGAAATTTAAGACCGATGTGCGTATCATTTGTGCCAGCAATGAAGATATCGAGCAAAAAGTTGCTGATGGTAATTTCCGCCGTGATCTCTATTATCGGCTGAACGTAGGTAGAATACATATCCCCCCCCTAAGGGAACGCCCCGAAGATATTACTCCTCTAGCCAGGATGTTTCTTGCCAACTTTGCCCGGGACAAAGGCAAGGCCTTTAACCAGATCAGTGCAGAGGCCTCTAAGATTCTAATATCCCACCATTGGCCGGGGAACGTTCGGGAACTAAAGAATGTAATCGAATGGGCGGTTTTCATGTGGGATGACAAAACCCTGAAAGCCTCCCACTTGGGTATAATACAGGGAAAGATGAATACCGATATATTGGAACCGGTAAAAACCGGATTAATAGACTATCAGAACTTCATTCTGCCCGATGACAAACTACCACTGGACATATTCACTCATAACATTGTCCGTCAGGCCTTGCATAAGCATAGCGGCAACAAAACAGAAACCGCCAAATACCTTGGCATTTCTCGGCATTCTCTCTATTCCCTTTTAAAACAAATGAATACGTAAAGCATTTCTGTGCAGAATTGAACACAGTCGCGACAAATTGACCCGATCCGCTCACCTGCTCCATAAATTACATAGCTGGAAAAAAGTAGCCCAAATTTTTATTTGGGCTACTTTTTTTTGCTCAAGTTTCGGAGTTGACCCATTAAACGCAATAAAAGGAACGCTAGGCGAGTGTATGCGCAACATAGGAATGTCATTGCGAGCGCAGCGCGGCAATCTATCCCCGTCATTGCGAGCGCAGCGCGGCAATCTATCCCCGTCATTGCGAGCGCAGCGCGGCAATCTATCCCTGTCATTGCGAGCGCAGCGCGGCAATCTATCCCTGTCATTGCGAGCGCAGCGCGGCAATCTATAATAATCCCTTCGCAATGCATCCACCTATAGGAACAAGATTACCACGATAAACGAAAAGCGTTAGAGCATTTTTCAGTTATGCGACAATGACCGGGGA
>JAQUXM010000012.1:36830-40596 GCA_028692415.1 Syntrophomonadaceae bacterium
GTCATTGCGAGCGCAGCGCGGCAATCTATAATAATCCCTTCGCAATGCATCCACCTATAGGAACAAGATTACCACGATAAACGAAAAGCGTTAGAGCATTTTTCAGTTATGCGACAATGACCGGGGAAGATTGCCGCGTCGCTGCGCTCCTCGCAATGACAAGCACACGATTTTCATAGCAATGACAAATACGCGAGTTTTCATAGCTATGACATTTTGTCGCTGTATCCATTAGCTGTGCAAGCTGAATTGTTAATTTAATAGTTGGCACGCTTTTTGCATCAGTGTCTCATAGGAATCAAATCGGCCGATTAGATTCTCAATAACCACCACTAAAATATTATCCGGTTATAGTAATTTTACTTTTAATAGATAAGGAGGCATTTATTTTGAAAATATTGCTGGTTGATGATGATGCTGACTGTTTGGCGAGTTTGGACGCTATGTTTGAGCCAACCGGGCACCTGTGTACTTCTTTTACGGTTCCGGAAGAAGCGGTTGAGGTTTGCAGGCAACAACATTATGACCTGGTCATTACCGACATGAAAATGCCTGGTATGGATGGCCTCGAAGTCTTAAAGAAAATACGGGCATTTAATCCCGAGACTAAAGTAATTATTATTACCGCTTACGGAGATGTGAATACCGCCATGGCAGCGGTGAATAATCAGGCTTATGCGTTTTTCGGCAAACCGCTGCAGGTTGATGATCTGATGCGGACGGTGGAAAAAATCGAAAAGGAAAATTTGCAATTAGAAAAAGCCCGGAGTGATCATGCCAATCTAATTATGGAATACTCCCGTTTAAAGCTGGCTTACCAAGATCTGTTAGCCCTGGTAAAACAGCATGATGTCAAGTAGTGAGGTGATAATCATGGAAGATAGTGAACTTGAAGAAAAACAGGCATTTGTCAAGGAGTTCGTAACCGAAAGCCGCGAGCTTTTAGATACTATTGAGCCGCAAATCATCGCTCTGGAAGAAAACCAGACGGCCTGTGAAGATATCGATCAGGAGGTACTTAATTCAATATTTCGTCTTTTTCATACTATGAAAGGCACAGCATCATTTTTTGACCTGCAGACTATTATTGATATCACTCACGAAGCGGAAACCTTGCTGGATATTTTTCGTAAAGGTAAAGCTACGGTTCGGCCCCAGCATGTTGATTTGTTATGCCGCACCAGCGATTTTATCAGAAATATCCTGGATACGGTAGAATGCCAGCTTAGTGACCAGGGCTTTGAAAATGACGCTCAAAATTTAATAATCGATTATAAACAAAACATTGCGTGTATTCAAGGAGAATCTGGTTCTGAAATAAAACCAGCAGCAGTTGAGCCAGAAAATCCCACGTGCTTTGAGGAGCCCAACCATAATCAAGTCCGGCATGAATACCAACCTCCGGTTAATCTCGATGATATGGGCCTACTGATAACCGGGGACATGACCAAGCGCTTTATCGAAGAAGCACAGGAGTTTTGTGACCGGGCTGAAGCAGCCTTGTTAAGCCTGGAAAACCGACCGGGAGACGAGGAAAATATTTCCCAGGCCTTTCGAGCATTTCATAACCTCAAAGGCAATGCCGGCTTCTTTGCTTATGGAAATTTGGAGAAAATGAGCCATCTGGCGGAATCTATTCTGGATCAGATTCGAGCCGGGGCCAGAAACTGCGACCCGGAGATTATATCCAGCCTGCTGCTAGTGGTTGATGTATCGCGCGTTGAAATTGAACGAAGCACCGGTGGATCATATGTGGAAACTAATGAAATACTTAAAACCCTGGAAATGCTTAACCGGCTTCTGCTGGCACCCCCATCAGCACAAGAACTGAACCCGGAAACGAAGAAAACTGCCCATAAAACCCCCGAAATACTGGAGACGGCTATTGGTGACGACGAGGCAAACCTGGCAGAAAAGGTCGCAGTTCTTGCTTCCAACCTGGAAGCGCCGCCTAAAGCATCAGAAAAACGGCCGGCAACTCCGGTAGGAACAGACCGGCAGCCATCACCGGTTCAGCAGACCATACGGGTTGATATTGCAAAACTGGATCAGCTTCTGGATCTGGTTGGAGAGCTGGTTATTTCCGAATCAATGGTGGTTAATGCTCAGAAGTCCCCGGGAAAACAAATGGACATCCTGGCCAAAAATATTCTGCAGTTAGACAAGATAACCAGAGAAGTTCAGGAAGTAGCCATGTCTATGCGAATGATCAGCCTGGCCGGCACTTTTCGCAAAATGAGGCGTCTGGTTCATGACCTGGCTCATAAAATGGATAAAAACGTGCATCTGGAAATCATCGGAGAAGAAACTGAGGTAGACAAAACTATAATCGAGCAAATTGCAGATCCTTTGGTACATTTGATCCGCAATGCAGTTGACCACGGCATTGAGAGTACGGAGCAACGTATAGCCAGCGGCAAGTCTGAAACCGGACAGGTAATCATCGAAGCCCGACATGCAACCGGCGAGGTATGGATTCTGGTCTCTGATGACGGTAGAGGCCTTAATAAAGAAAAAATCTTGCAGAAGGCTTTACAAAAAGGATTAGTAAACCCCGGATCACAGGATATGAAAGATGAGGATATATATCAGTTAATTTTTGAGCCCGGTTTTTCAACCGCGGAAACAGTCTCTACCGTTTCCGGCCGGGGAGTGGGCATGGATGTAGTAAAGCAAAGCATTTCTAAATTGGGAGGAAAGGTCGACATTCACAGTAAGGTAGGAGTTGGTACGACCTTTGCCATTCGTATACCCCTTACTCTGGCAATTATCGAAGGAATGGTGGTTGAAGTTGGTCAAAGCCGCTATACCATCCCCATCGGTTCTGTCAAAGAATCTTTTCAACCGCGTCCCGAGCAAATTACCCTAACCCCTGACGGATTGGAAATAGTACGCATTCGGGGAGAACTGGAGCCGGTAATTCACCTGCATGAAGTTTACCAGAAACAATCCTCGCATATTCCACTAAACCAGGGAATATTGATCGCAGTTGAAAATGGAAATAAGAAATGCTGTCTTTTTGTAGACAAATTAATTGGCCAACAGCAGATAGTAATTAAGGGGCTGCCGGCCAATCTGGGAAGGGTGAGAGGTGTTTCCGGTTGTGCCATCCTGGGTGACGGTGATATTAGCATGATACTGGATATTGCTGATTTAATCGATTCGGTCGAGGAAGTCGCTGTTTAGGGTAATACGATAGGCGTGGAATGGCTTTTTAGTTAGGTTATATTTTTACTTTTGATGCCTCCTGCGGGCGCAAGGATTTTATCTGAAAGCAAGCACGATGGATCTGGAAATTTTGATAGTGGAGGTGAAAGAAGTTGGGTAACAAAGATGAATTAAGAATAGACCTGCCAGATGACGAGTATGAAGAAGATTCTCTGGAGGACAAATACCTTACCTTTGTATTGAATAATGAAGAATACGGCATTGAAATCAGGTATGTGACCGAAATCATTGGCATGCAGAATATTTCCCAGGTTCCGGATGTAAACGATTTTGTCAAGGGGGTTATTAACCTGCGGGGCAAGGTTATCCCGGTTATTGACATCAGACTGCGTTTTCATCTGGAAGAACGCGCCTATGATAATAGGACTTGCGTCATCGTAATCAATATTGATGAACAAGTGGTGGGAGTTATTGTTGACCGGGTCGTGGAGGTTCTTGGCATCCCCCGCAGCGAGGTTGAAGCCCCTCCTAAAATCATGGCGGGCCGAAGCAGTCATTTCATTCAAGGCATGGGCAAGGTCGGTGAGCGGGTTAAGCT
>JAQUXM010000107.1 GCA_028692415.1 Syntrophomonadaceae bacterium
ACCGGCAAGATCCCCGCTGATTTCCATCACGGTTATCATGAGGATGAAGCGGAGGCAGTTCATGGTAAAGGGATCAGCGCATAATTAGGAGGGAAACTTTTGAGTAAAGTCATGGTCGTGGGCATAGCAATCTTACGGCCGCGGTTATAATTGGTGATGTTGTTAAAGGACCCAAGGGCATGGTCTTGATTGAAATGGAGTTGGGTGTCCAGCGCATCTTTGGCATCCTGGAAGGAGGACATGTGCCCAGCATTGGCTAGAGAAAAGGAATAATATGAACAAAAAACCTCACGACATATTTCTGCCGTGAGGTTTTTATATTATCTGAATTTATAAAAGATATTCTCTATTTGCTGGCAGGGATTCTCATACCGTAGAAGGAACGCCATACGAAGAACAAGGCCACCAGCAGGAAGGCGCCGCCAACATATGGAGCAATATCTCTAAATGCTTCGGAAATGGCGATTTCCATAGCCAGCAAACCAAACAGGGTAGTGAACTTGATAATTGGATTCAAGGCAACTGAGGAGGTGTCTTTGAAGGGATCGCCAACTGTGTCGCCTACTACTGTAGCTTCGTGCAGAGGAGTTCCTTTTTCCTTAAGGTCAACTTCAACAACTTTTTTGGCATTATCCCAGCATCCACCGGCATTGGCCATAAAGACTGCCTGAAATAAACCAAATACGGCAATCGATATCAGGTAAGCCACAAATAAGGCTACAGGCTGGGCATTGTCGGCCTGAGGGGCGGCCAGACATGCAAAGGCCATGGCAAAGGAGAATATAGTGATAAAGATGTTGAACATACCTGCTTGGGCATACTGGGTACAGATTTTTACAACTTCCTTGGACTTCTCGGTATTGGCCTTAACATCCGCAGCTTCTTCAAGGTTGATATTATTCTTGATATATTCGACCGCCCGGTAGGCTCCGGTAGTTACAGCCTGGGTGGAAGCTCCGGTAAACCAGTAGATTACCGATCCGCCGCACAAGAGACCTAATATGGTGTAGGGATTCAGCAAGGTGAGGATCGATTCCGGTTCAACCCCCAAAACATTCTTGATAACCAGAATCAGTGAGAAGATCATGGTAGTAGCGCCAACGACTGCGGTGCCGATTAATACCGGCTTGGCAGTGGCCTTGAAGGTGTTGCCGGCACCATCATTGGCTTCCAGGTAGTATTTTCCTTTATCAAAGTCAGGTTTGAAACCGAATTCCTTTTCGATTTTTTTGGCAATGTCTTTGACTTCTTCGATCAGAGATAGTTCATAAATGGACTGGGCATTATCGGTAACCGGACCATAGCTGTCCACTGCTATGGTGACCGGACCCATACCCAGCATCCCGAAGGCGATCAGACCAAATGCAAATACGGAAGGGTAGATCATAATATCGCTGGTGATAGGGAGACTGGCATAATAGCCACCAAACATGATACCCACGAAAACCAAGCCGATCCAGAAGGCGCTAAAATTACCGGCTACCAGACCGGACAGGATGTTTAAGGAAGGGCCGCCTTCTCTGGAGGCTTTAACCACTTCGGCGACATGCTTCGAATTGGGGCTGGTAAATACTTTTACAAATTCGGGGATCAAGGCTGCAGCCAGAGTGCCGAAGCTGATAATGAGCGCCAGGGTAAGCCACAGCGGCGTAAGTAAAGTTTGGGCATCAGCACCCGGTCCCACAATATAGTAGGTGAGTGCGAAAGTGACTAGTATCGAGATTATGGAGGTTATCCATACCAGGCTGGTAAGCGGTGCTTCGAAGTCGAAGTCGTCTTTATTGCCATATTTGGCCTGACTGAAAGCTCTATTAATATAGAAGGAACCGATGGAGGTAATTACCATCAAAACCCGAATGGCAAATATCCAGGTAAGCAGGGTGGTCTGCAGCGCAGGAGCTACAGCCAGCACGATGAAAGTAATCATGGCCACTCCGGTTACCCCGTAGGTTTCAAAACCATCGGCGGTTGGGCCCACACTGTCACCGGCGTTGTCTCCGGTGCAGTCGGCTATAACACCCGGGTTTCGCGGATCATCTTCTTTGATGCCGAATACGATTTTCATAAGGTCGGCACCGATGTCAGCGATTTTGGTGAAAATACCACCAGCTATACGCAATGCACTGGCTCCCAGGGATTCACCAATAGCAAAGCCTATGAAGCTTGCTCCGGCCAGTTCACGGGGTACAAACAACAATATTATCAGCATCATAATCAGCTCGACGCAGACTAAAAGAACGCCGATGCTCATACCTGCATCAAGGGCTATGTTTAAGAGTTTGAGGGGTTTTTTCTCCAAGGAGACAAAGGCTACCCGGCTGTTGGCCAGAGTATTCATGCGGATGCCGTACCAGGCCACACAGTAGGAACCTAGAATACCGATTATGGTCCATAGCAGAATGAACAATACCGAGCCGATTGCCATCTCCTGCAGGAAGCCATAATAGAAAGCTACACATGCACCGATAAAAGCAAATAATATGGCAATGAACTTGCCCTGTTGAATAAGGTAAGTCTTGCAAGTTTCGTAAATGGTTTGGGCTACATCCAGCATGGTTTGATGAGCCTCAATTTTTTTTACTACATTGAACTGATACAAACCAAACAGCATTCCCAAAATACAAACGCCGATGCCCATATAAAGCAAACTGTTTTGCGCGGCGCTTAGTTCAGGAATAACCAAGTTAGCCTCACTGGCAACTGCCACGGCTGGTGTAAGCAGGACCATAGCCAAGGTAACTAAAGTGCTGCAGGCTACCTTAACAGATTCCAACTGCTTGCTTACCATATAGATAGCAAACAACGCCAAAACCCCTAAAACAGGGATCATAAGAGAAATATTCACTAAGTCTCATCCTTCCTTCCAGTGCATATTTTGATTAAAAAATCAGAGTAAAGCTATTTTAATGTATGAATAGCTTTTGCCGCCCATTCTAGCTCTATTCATTACCCCCTCCTTCGACACAAAAAAGTAAGAGATTTTGTCCATTTAACAAAAACTCATTAAGACTGTGTATTAAGAAATAATAACGTTCCAATAATCTAGAGGGTTTCCAGCTTTGGAACGTTCTAAACGGGTTGGTGCTATAGAGTCATATTAGCCTTTTTCAGGGAAAATGCAAAGTCTTAAATCTAAACAATCTCGGGCAGATTTTATTATCTAAGGCATATTAGGCAAATACTTAATATAATATTGAATTCATGCTTAAAATATCACCATCCTCCTTGACTTGACGGCAAGCATATGTAAAACTAAAATAGCCGTAGGATTTATATTATTATTTTGCCAATATGGTGCTTATCAGGCATTTAAAAACTTGAACCGGAGTCATCATTCTCCGGTTTTTTAATTGGGGGATTTGAGATACTTAGAAAAATGCTTATTAAAACCAGAAAGGAACCGAGTATTTGTTTTAAGGTCAGAACTTCACCCAATATCAAGAAAGCCATCAATAAGGTTATTACCGGCTCCACGGTACTGATTAGTGATGCCCGTGAAGCTCCAATTTTTTGTACGCCTTTAAGAAAAAATGATACAGACAGTACTGTATTGAATAAACTCATAATAAAAACAATTAGAACCTGTATCCCATTTAAGGAGGCAAGTAAAACCGAATGAGGGGAGAGGGTTGGTATTAAAATCATGCCTATTAATGAAAAAGTTGCGGTTAATGCTAGAGGGGGGTTCCGGTTTACATTCTTTTGGCCCACCAGGGTATAAAGGGCATATATAATGCAAGCTGCAACGGCCAAGCATAAACCGGTTTGAGAAATATGCAGGCTGGAATTCCCGGCATCGGAAACCAGATATACCCCGATAACCGCCAGGAAAAGCCCAACTACAAGACGAAAATCGAATTTCTCCTTATAGACAGCCAATGCCATTATCGCCACCAGCACCGGGTGGCTAAAGAAAATGACGGTGGCTAGAGCTACCGAAAGATATTGCAATGCATAGAAATAAACCAATCCAGAACCAATCAGGAGCACACCTTGAACAATAGCCAGGATTGACCTGCTAAATATAGGTTCCCTTCTTATCATCTTAAGATATATAGCCAAAATAACAAAGGCAAAGGCATATCTCAAAAACAAGGTTGTACTTGGCCCCAGACCAACCTGATAGGCCAATTTGGCCAGGATAGGCAAGGAAGCATAAAGAAATGCGGATACAGTTATGTATATGGCTCCGCTTATGCGGTCAGGAAGGTTTCTAAACAACATTAACAACTCCATATATTATATAATCAGAGTTATAATCACCTATTAAGTATAGTGTAGCGGGTTCATAAGTCAAGATTATCTACGGTCTGATGCCAGCAGGCACATTATGATAGGCAGTTGACTGAATTTTTCGAAAGTAGATTTATGCAGGGAAGCAATGATATAATAGCGAACAAATATATTATAACTCAACGTTCGCAGTTGACCGGTTGTTGCGGTAAAGATACAATTGCTTTGCAATTCTTCATTACTACCGTACTATAATAAGTCAACTGCGAAAGTTGAGTTATAAATTCAAAGCAGGGGAGGGTGGTCAATGCAATTTAAGCGAATTGATAATTTTCGCTTTACCGATCGTAACAAAGCAGGAGGAGATGCGGTCTTTGACTGTGAGGGCGAAGAGCGTAAGGCGGAATTTGTTTTTTATCTGCAAAGCACCTATTGTTTGAGCATAAAGTTGGGTCGGCATGACAAAGCAATGCAGACCAGTGAACTGGAGGAGTTTATCCGTAATAATATGATGGTACTTAAAAAAATGGTCAACCCCGATGTGGAACGGATTCGAAAAGAAAGACGAGCAGTTCTTTACGAAGAAAGAGAAGGGGAATAATACCTGTTGCAAAAATTTTTAATTCATGTTATTTTGTATTCTGTGTATTTTCTGGATTGAGATAAGGTATTTTTTAATCTGGTTTTTAGCTGGTAGTTCACATATAATCCTAAAAACTGGAGTACAATTGGGTATGGACAATTAGAAGCGGATAGTTTATCGTAGTAGCCATAAATGGCTTGATTAGATAAATAATGGGCTAGGCTAAATATACACGGAGGTGATGCTAATGAAGAAGAGATGGGGAAAAGGAGAACCAGTTAATCTTTCCGATCTATTGAAAATAACACCGGTAGCCAATGAAATAATTCAATTAAGTGATGAACTTGATATAACTAGCACCGACCTGATGTGGATAGTAGCCCAGATTATTGATAATAATGCTGAGGAAATAAG
Source organism: Syntrophomonadaceae bacterium (assembly GCA_028692415.1). Lineage (GTDB taxonomy): Bacteria > Bacillota > Syntrophomonadia > Syntrophomonadales > Syntrophomonadaceae > JAQUBU01. The sequence continues at coordinate 5,231 of JAQUXM010000107.1, forward strand.
CAGTCAGCATTCCAAGATTTTCGATGATGAAGACATCTCCGGGGAAGATGAATGGGGTGATATGGACCTGGAGACGCTCGAAGATGAAATGGATCAGGCTGTATATGCAGTAAATGTAAGAATAAACGGGGGGAGCAGATTTCCCGAAATTGCGTTTAAGGCAGGAATTAACAGCAAAGAAGATATAAATTACTTTTTCGATATGATCATGGAAATGCTCGAAAAACTGGATTAGGAACAGTGAAACCCGGGTTTACCCGGGTTTTTCGTCTTCAATGCTATATTCAGAAGGTTAACAGGGGTGTTGCAGATGATAATAGATTTAAGCAAGCATATTAAAGTTATCAGGCCGGAAGCCAAATCCATGTTTCCCTATAGCAACTCGATATATATTGAAGATAAGGTTCCGACTTGTATCGATGCAGGTTCTGGAGGACGTGCATATGCCGACCTTGATGTGAATAATATAGAACTGCTGCTGTTAAGTCATAATCATTTCGATCATGTTAACGGAATAAGCTTCTTTAAGAATGCCAGGATTTGGGCAGGTCAGGAAGAAGAACGAAGCTATAGGGACTCCGATTTTCACTTGATGTTTACTGGTTATTTGGAATGGCCGCGTTTGATGGGGGATATAAACCGCGAAAACCTTTCCAAATATATCGTTTTACCGGCTGATGTTCCTGCCAAACGCGGCTATCAGGAAGTTAAGCTGTCTGGTCTGATCAAGGATGGAGATATTTTCGAACTAGGAGAAACCAGAGTTACCGCCCTGCATACCCCCGGTCACTCCCCGGGACACTATGCTTATTATTTCGAAAAAGAAGGGATATTATTTTCCGGTGATATTGATCTGGCTCCGGGCGGTCCCTGGTATGGGGGAGGCTTATCGGATTTTGATGCCCTCCTCATCTCCGTACAGAAGGTAATTGACATCAATCCTCGCATATTGGTGACTTCCCACCGGAGAATTTTTGATTGCAAGACTGATAATATCCAGGAATTATTAAGGAAATATATAAATATTTCCCTGCAAAAAGAAGCACAAAGCCTGAAATATCTTTCCGAACCTCGGACTATAGACGAAATTGCCAATCAGGATTTTATTAACGATTTTAAACAGAAAACCCCATTTGATAGCTTTTGGACCAAAATGATGATAGACAAGCATATGAAGCGTTTAATAAGACTAGGTCAGGTCAAGCAAATTGATTCAAAATATTATCAGAGGATTTAGGTTTTCGATTTCCTGGCTGCTTTCGCAAACCAAAGATCGTGTATTTCGTAAAGTGGAGAATAACACAGCAATGCGGTTGATAATTCTATACAGCCCAGCACGCCGCTTACGGTAGCCGGCCAACCGCTGATTAGTTGCGATCCTGATAGGAAAAAGAAGCAAAATGCCAGTATATATCTTGCTATGACGCCATCCCGACTTAACATATATAATCTCCATTTCTCGTTTTATATAAATCTTTAAATCTAGTATCTAGTTTGAACTCATCAAATATGTGAGAGAAGAGTTGTCAAAAAAGGAAACCCTTTAAAGAAGTGGGAACGGTTCCTGCCCTGCACGTTGTGCAGGGCAAGAACCGTTCCCACTTACTTTACTAGAACTATTGTTCGGTTTTATGCTATATTTAAACAACGGAAGGAGAGGAAGCAAATGACTTTCAATTTTTTGTTCCTGGGCGCGGCGTGTTTGACTGGATTACTTACCGGAACCCTGCTTACCTGGCTTATCATGGGTAATAAAGCAAAAACATTTCGCAAATTTACCAAGTTGGAACAGGACGCAGCGCAAGCTGCCATTCTGGAACGTTTACAAGGCAAAGAGCAACAGATCGATGAACTTAAAAGCCAGCTGAGCAAGCAAGACCTGGAGTTGGAGCTGCTGCTTGCCAAGCATAATGAGTGCCTTAACGAATCGCGTAATGAAAATAATCTGCTTCGGGAACAGTTGACGGCAATGACCGTCAGATTGGAAGAAGAGCAAAAGACAGCCGAAGCCAAGGAGCTTTTGTGGATCAAGGCTCAGAAAAGCCTGTCCGATACTTTTCAGGTACTGTCGAGTGAAGCTTTAAGAAACAACAGCACCTGGTTTTTGGAACTGGCAGGAGCCAAACTGGACAAATATCAAGACGGTGCACGGGGTGATCTGGAAATGCGTCAACGAGCCATTGGGCAACTTCTGGAACCTTTGCAGGAATCTTTACATAAGGTGGATATACAGATGCAGGAAGTGGAAAAAAGCAGGACTGCAGCCTATGCTGGGCTGAACGAGCAGGTTAAATCCCTGGCTGCAACGCAAATCTATTTGCAGACGGAAACATCCAAACTGGTAAAAGCCTTGCGCACTCCCCATGTCAGGGGGCGCTGGGGAGAAATCCAGTTAAAGCGGGTGGTTGAAATTGCAGGCATGCTGGAGAACTGCGATTTTGTGGAACAGCAAAGTGCTGGCAGCCAGGACAGTTATTTGCGGCCGGACTTGATAGTTAAGCTGCCGGGGGGCAAGAACCTGGTTATTGATTCCAAAGCACCGCTTCAGGCTTATTTGGAAGCAATGGAAACGGATAATGAAGAACAGCGAATGAAGTATATGAAGGAACATGCTCGCCAGGTTAAGGCCCATATCAGTAAACTGGGCAGTAAAAACTACTGGGAGCAGTTCCAACCGGGACCGGAATTTGCCGTTCTTTTTTTGCCGGGCGAAGCCTTTTTCAGTGCCGCTCTCGAAAATGATCCGGGCTTATTTGAGTATGCTGCCGGACAGCACGTTATCATGGCTACACCTACAACTCTGATTGCTCTTTTGAAGGCGGTGGCTTTGGGTTGGCAGCAGGAAAGAATTACAGTTAATGCCCAGGCGGTAAGCGATATGGGGAAAATGCTCTATGAGCGGATTCGGGTAATGACGGAGCATTTTACTGACATTCGCCGTGGGCTTGAAAAGGCGGTGGAAGCTTATAACCGGAGCGTAGGTTCTTTCGAGAGCCGGGTGCTGGTAACAGCTCGCAAGTTTAAGGAACTGGGTGGCTGGACGGGTGATGAAATAGAAAGTGGCGAACCGGTAGAAAAAGCTATTCGCAGATTTAGTATTGCCGAAGAGGAAGCTATTGGTTCAGATAAATAGTAACTCGGGAGGCTATTTGGGACAAAGTCTTCAATAAAACGCTGATTTAACACAAAATTAACGAAATAGAAATTTAGAATTAAAATTGATGGTATATCATTAACGGTGTTAGAATATACTGAATTTGTGGAAAGGGGGAATTGAAATTGGATCCAAAGCTTATCGATGAGATATTGCGAGAGATCGGACTGGAGCATATAGAAGGCTA
>JAQUXM010000013.1:0-14635 GCA_028692415.1 Syntrophomonadaceae bacterium
AGCCACGCCATCCATGCTGCTATTAAAAAATCGGCTTATGAAAAGGGCTCCATCACTATTGAGACCTATCAAGAAGGTGATTATATTAAAATCAAGATAAACGATAACGGGGTAGGAATTCCCTCCAGCATCATTCATCGCATATATGATCACTTCTTTACAACCAAAGAGGTGGGGCAAGGAACCGGCCAAGGACTTGCAATTGCCCATGACATCATCGTAACCAAACACCAAGGTAATATTCAAGTTGAATCCAAGGAAGGTGAGGGGACCCTTTTTACTATTAATTTACCTTTATCCTCACCCCAGAAAGGAATTGAGGGATGAGTAAAATGAACAAGAAGAGCATTCTATTCATCGATGATGATGCGTATCTGCTGGATGGTTTAAAACGGCGATTGCGAAACAAACATCAAGCCTGGAATCTTTTCTTTGCGCAAGGCGGGAAAGAAGGCTTGGAACTAATGAAACAGCAGAAATTTGACATGGTAATCAGTGACATGGTTATGCCGGACATAAATGGTTCTGAACTCCTCAACCGGGTGGCAGAGCTTTACCCGGAAACCGTTCGCATAATCCTGTCAGGAAATACCAAACAGGAGCTTGCCTTGGCTTCCGCAGCCATAACCCATCAGTTTATGAATAAACCGGTTGATGTTGATGTGCTTCTGTACTCTATTGAACGAGTATTTAGACTAAGGGACTTGCTGGGCAACCAAAACCTTATACAGATTACTACCACTGTAAAAAACCTGCCAAGTATTCCCAGACTTGCTGCTATGCTAATTGAAGAAATGAACTCCCCTGAGCCTTCTATCAAGAAAGTTGCTGCCATAATGAGCAGCGACCTGGCTATGACCGCCAAGGTCATGCAGTTAGTAAACTCAGCTTTTTTTGGACTTCCCCAAAAAGTCAAAAACGTACAACAGGCTACCGCTTTGCTGGGCATTGAAACATTGAAGGCTCTAACCATCTATGTTCATGCTTTTGATTCCCATAAATTTGTTGACAATCAATTTTTTAACGTCAGTTCTTTACAGGATCATAGCCTTATGGTAGGTAAAATGGCCCACGACTTGATACTGGATATTACCCGGGACGAAAAGATGGCCGAAGATGCCATGCTGGCTGGTTTCCTGCATGATATTGGTTATATGTTGTTGATCGGTATACCTGATATACATCGAGATTTGCTGGCTGTTATCAAGAATCAGCCTTCAACCCTTATGGAAGCTGAGTACCATCTCTTTAATGTAACTCATGCGGAAATTGGAGGTTATCTTTTGGGAATGTGGGGATTCTCGGATAATGTAGTCGAGGCGGTTGCCTACCATCACCGCCCTTCAAAATCATCCGTCATGAATTTGTCGCCACTTACTGCGGTGCATATAGCCAATGCCCTACTGCCTATGCAATGGAATCCCGGTTATAATAATACAAAACCATTATTGGACTATAACTATATAGAAGCTCTTGCCTTTTTACCCAAGCTTGCCAAATGGGAAGAATATGCCAGTGAATCTTTGAGAAGGGGCAGCAACAATGAATACTAAAGTTCTGCTGGTTGATGATGATCCCGACATTCTTTCAGCATATAAACGAAATCTGCATAAGAAATTCCAATTATTTTCGGCTCAAAGTGCTGCCGAAGGCCTGGATATCCTTAAGGCAAGCGGACCTTTGGCAGCTATTGTTTCTGATTTTCGTATGCCCGGCATGGACGGCATTCAGTTCCTAACTCAGGCTCGTTCTTTATATCCCGATACCATACGGATTATGCTGACCGGTCAAGCAGATATGCAAGCAGCTATTGACGCTATTAATCAAGGTAATATTTTTCGTTTTCTTAATAAACCCTGTCCCTCCGAACTATTGATAGAAACCCTTCACACGGCCATAGAACAATACCGCCTGTTTAATGCTGAACGTGAACTACTGGACCAAACCTTAAAAGGAAGTGTCAGGGTTCTGGTGGATATTTTAGCTGTAGTCAATCCTTTGGCATTCAGCAAAGCTGAAAAGTATCGCTCAATTGCAAAGAAAATTGCGGAGCGAATGCAAATTCAAGACACCTGGGAAATTGAACTGACCGCCATGCTCTCGCAGATTGGTTGTGTAACCGTACCTGAGGAAATACTTAATAAGAAGCTGCACAATCAAGTTCTTAGTTCTACTGAGGAAGAAATCTTCACTTCGCATCCCCATGTAGGTGAAAAACTATTAATGAATATTCCCCGACTTGAAGGTATAGCTGCCGCTATAGCAAGCCAATTTGCATCCGTCAATAAAAATAACATGCCGGATAGTTCATTGGCTGCTGGTATTATCATGATGCTTAACGACTTTGATGAGCTTTCCCAGAGTGGGAATAATATCAGCCAGGCTCTTAGCACCATGCAAAATCAGCGAAACTATGATCCCGCGATTATGTCCGCGTTACAAAAGGAAATACTTGCGGCATGGGATATAAATCTTGCCGAATATGATTTTCAAGATTCTATTGCCCCAAGCCGCTCAAAACCAAGCCAAAACGTCAGTATTCAGATCCTCAATGTTGATGAACTCATGGTTGGGATGATACTTGACGAAAATATAATTGACAAAAATGGCCGTGTTTTAATTACCCATCCCAATATAATAACCGATGTGTTAATATTGCGGCTACAGAACTTCGCGCGTTTGGGACTGATTCGAAATACGATCAGAGTAAAGCTTTCCGCATCATAAATCTAATAAGTGGAGGTTATTATGAACTCTAAGATACTCCTGGTAGATGATGAAGAAAACATAATCTCGGCCTATAAGCGAGTGCTGCACCGCAAGTTTGAATTCTTCGCAGCTCAAAACGGGCATGAAGCATTGAGTATATTACGTGAAAATGGTCCTTTTGCGGTAATTATCTCCGATTATCGCATGCCGGAAATGGACGGTATACAATTTTTGAACCAAGCTCGCCTGTTTTTTCCTGATACGGTAAGGATAATGCTGACCGGTCAAGCCGACATGCAGGCTGCTATTGACGCCATTAACCAGGGGAATATCTTTCGTTTTCTTAATAAGCCCTGTCCTTCCGATTTGTTATTGGACACTCTCAATACTGCAGTAGAGCAATACCGCCTGGTTCATGCCGAACGTGAACTGCTGGATCAAACCTTGAAGGGCAGTATCAAGATTTTAATTGATATTATCTCGATAGCTAATCCAAGCGCTTTCAACCAAGCCGGCAGAATCCGCTCCCTGGCTCGTAAACTGGCCATTCGTCTAAAGGTTGAAAGTATTTGGGAGGTTGAAATCGCTGCCCTGCTTTCGCAGATTGGCTACATAACTATTCCGATGCAAATTCTTAAGAAAGTAGAAAGCGGAGAAGCTTTAAACAGCGATGAAGAGAGTATTTTCTTGAATCATCCGCAAACCGCCCGGAAGCTTCTTCAAAACATACCCCGGCTGGAGGGAATTGCCGAGGGCATAGCATATCAATTTAAACTGTATAACGGAGGAGGACTTCCGGCCGATACAAAAAAAGGCAAGGCCATACCACTAATCTCAAGAATTTTAAAACTCACTCACGATTTTGAACATCACCTGAAATCCGGGCTTAATGCTGCTCAATCAATCGATCAGCTCCAGATTAATAGCGATTATTATGATCCTGAGGTGTTTGCCGCTCTGGAAGCTGAAATGATGAACATTGAGGAAGGCTTTGTGCTGGGCTATGTTTCGGTAAGCGAGCTTCTACCCGGAATGATATTGGCCGAAGATATAAAAGACCAAAATGGAATTGTATTGATTCCTCGTTTATACGTAATAAGCGATATTCTCAAAATGCGGCTTCTAAACTACGTTCTCCTGGGCAGCATCAAGGAACCAATCAAAATATTGCAGGTTATCAAAAATACGGTATTATAGAGACCCTATTATCACTTTTATTCTCAAACCCCCTTGGCCTTTCAGCTGCTTCTAGCCTATAATAAAATTGGTGTCAATTATACTTATGAATCGAGGAATGGATTTGTCTGAAGCAAGGCTTAAACTATTCAGTTCTGTTATGGCCTTGGTTGGTGTAACCATTGCAGGTACATTGGGTCTGGCCTATTTCGAAAATTGGTCTGTTTTTGATGCGTTATGGTGTACCCTGGTTAGTCTGACTACCACCGGTTACGGAGACATCGTTCCGCATACACTCGCTGGAAGGCTGTTTTTGATGCTGATCCTTTGCAGCGGAGTTGGCGTAGTTGCTTATTCACTGGGAGCTGTGACCAGTATGCTCTTGGAAAACCAGATATCAAGAATAATGGAGCGAAATAAAATGCAAAAATCCATTAATAAATTAAAAAACCATATTATAGTCTGCGGCGCCGGCCGGGTCGGCAGTAATGTTGCCCATGTATTACGAGCTGAAAATGTCTCTCACGTACTGGTTGACAATGATCCGGAAAGAATCTCGGAGATGGAAGAAAAAGGGCATCTGGTCATGCTGGGAGATGCTACCCAGGACGAGGTGCTTTTGGATTTAGGGATTATGGAAGCAAGGGGTATCGTATGTGCGCTTGCTGAAGACGCTTTCAATCTGTTTATTGCGCTTACCGCCCGAGACCTCAATCCGGGTATTAAAATCGTAGCTCGCGCCGAGCGACCCGAAAGTATTCAAAAACTGCGCCGGGCGGGCGCAGACAAAGTGATTGCGCCTACTCAGGTAGGGGGATTTCAACTGGCCACGGCAATTTTGAAACCAACCACGGTTGACCTGGTAGAGAATCTTTTCACTTCCAGCAGTTTTCAATTCCAGTTGGAAGAGTTGCTTATTACCGAAACTTCACCTCTGGCCAACCAGGCCATTAAAGACGCTTTTGGGAGAAAGAAAACCCATGTCACGATAATCGCTATAATTCGCAATGAAGAAGTAATCATGAATATCAGAGGGGCTGATATCATACAGCCTGGGGATATGCTTATTCTGGTGGGTGCGAAACATGATCTGGAAGAAATTGAATTCTATTCAGCCAAATGATTTTTTGAGTAAGGCGTGAGACCTGCAACCTAAGGAATTGCTATATTATATCTAATAAAATCCTTTAGATACTCTGCTCCAAGATATCAGCTGTTGCTACAGATACAGATAATCATATGTAAGATATTCTTCCCCTCACCCCTTACTCCTCACTTATTTTACCCAATCATTATTTTCCCTTTGGGATAGCGAATTTCGGGTTGCTTGGCCTGGTAGGCCAGGGCAAATCCCAGAGTCAGCGGTCCTACCCGACCCAAAAACATGGTGATTATGATCAGCACTTTAGCAGTGGTATTCAGTTCAGGGGTCAATCCCAGACTTAAACCTACGGTTCCCAAAGCCGATGCGACTTCAAAAGCTATTTTGCTTAACTCCCCTCGATAACTGAGTGAAACCAGGAATGTCATAATTATGAAAGTAGCAGTAAACAATGCAGCCAGGGTTAAAGCCTGTAAAACATCTTTGTCTTCTATGCGCCGTTCAAAAAGCTCACTGTCCTTTTTTCCTTTTAACTGGCTGATAATCGCCACCCATAGGATAGCCAGGGTCGAAGTTTTTATTCCGCCACCAGTTGAACCGGGAGAGGCGCCTATAAGCATTAATATGATAATCAGCAATTGCGACGAAAGAAACAGCGAATTGAGGTCTATGGTGTTAAAACCGGCAGTTCGGGGACTGACACTCTGAAAATACGAGGCCAGCAGCTTGACCCCAGGCGACATTCCCTTAAGCGCATGATTGTACTCACCAAAAAAAAGAAACCCGGTACCGGTTAACAGCAATATTGCCGTTGTAATCAATACCACCTTTGAATGCAAGGAAAACGAGCGACTTTTCCGGTAATTGAAGATTTCATACCAGACATAAAAGCCCAACCCGCCGCTGATGATCAGCGTGCTTATAACCAGATTGACCGTTATATCGGAACTGTATTCGGTCAGGCTTTTAAAACCGCCAAAAAGATCGAATCCAGCATTATTGAAAGCAGATATAGAATGAAAGATGCCGAAATATATGGCCTTTTTCAGGCCCAAGGTGGGAATCCAACGAATAATCAGCATTATGGCTCCTAAAGCCTCAATTAAAAAAGTAAAGAGCAATAAGTGTTTAAAAACCCTTACTACTCCGCCCACCGCAGAGATATTAATGGACTGCTGCATAACCAGCCTTTGCCGGAGTTGAATTTTTTTCCCAACAATTAGTGCAAAAAAGGTAGCAAAAGACATTACCCCCAGGCCGCCAATCTGAATTAAGAGCATAATAACCAGCTGTCCAAATACTGTCCAGTGGGTTCCTGTATCGACCGTAACCAGGCCGGTTACGCATACTGCCGAAGTGGCTACAAAAAGGGAATCAATATAGCTGCCGCTGCCGCTTTGTATGGCCCAGGGGGTTTGTAAAAGAATACTGCCTAAAACAATTACTGACAAAAAGCTCAATACCAGCCATTGCGGGCCACTAAGTGTTCCATTTTTCATCTTCTTTTCAACCTCAACTATCCCCTTACTCCAGACTGCTTAACTGCTCCAGACCGTCATTATGTCCCAGCGCCACCAGAATATCTCCTTCGTACAATTTCTCCTCCGGCACCGGCGTCACAATGATATCATTGCCGCGGCGGATCGCCAACACGGTAACCCGCATATTCTTCCTCAGTCCGATGTCAGCCAGACTCTTGTTTCTGAAAATCCGCGGAGTAAAGAGTTCAATAATGCCAAATTCAGGTGATAGATTAATTTGTTCCAGGAAATTGTGCGAAACCAGCGAACGAGCTAACTTGATAGCCATATCCCTTTCCGGATAAATCACGACATCCGTACCGATTTTTTCCAGCACCTTGCCGTGTAAGGCATTTTGAGCTTTGGCCACTACTTTCTTGACGCCGATTTCCTTGAGAATGATAGTAGTCAGTATATTAGCCTGAACATTATCGCCAATGGCTACAATAACCGTATCAAAATTGCGGATGCCCAGGGCATTCAGCGTACCCTCATCCATGGCATCAGCCTGCACCGCATGAGTGGCAATACCAATGATGTCATTTACTTTTTCTTCATCCACATCAATCGCCAGCACCTCGAACCCCATCCGGCTCAATTCCTTGATCAGGCTTTCGCCAAAGCGTCCGATCCCAATCACCGCAAATTGCTTATCCTTCATGCTTTTCCGCCTCCGGTAGAAAATATTTCCACGCCAATCCTTGGAGCATTATAGCACTTTCTATTCGAATAGTTAATAGTAGTTTACAGCTAGCAGATCGCATATATCCATCGACGGTAATTTAAGCATCGGAAGAAACTGCGGATGTGTTTTAACACAGCTGCAACGAGGCGGGGGATTAGAACCTAACGCCTGTTTTGTTAATAGGAATCCAAGCACTTAAGGAAACGGGGGGCATTTTTTTGCCTCGATATAAATCCATTTGCAGTAATCCCTTGTGAATCTGCAAAAGGTTCTTGAATTGCATATCACTTATATTATAAGATTACAAATACAATCAGCTATACCTGCCTTGAACAAGAATATTTAGGGGGTAAGTCATGATCAGACGCAGGTTCAAGCACAAGCCACCTAACGAACATTTTTTTGATCGCAGTTATGCCGCTCATCTGGTCGATAAACACGGATATGATTCTTTAGCTTATTTAGCTTTGGAAAAAGATAAATCGTATTTTTTCGGCCTTGATGGTCAGGGCTTTATTGCCTATATACCAGTAGGAAAGGTTGCGGTCTGTGTAGGCAACCCGGTTTGTCCTCCAGAATACCTGTTACAACTTCTAAGCGATTTTAAGAGATTTTGCCGCCAGCGGAAATTAAAGATTTGTTTCTGCTCGGTTTGCGGAGAACTGGCAAGAACTCTGCATCAGCAAGGTTATTGCATATCGAAGTACGGTGAAGAGGCTTTGCTCGATTTGTGCAGCTATGAAATGACCGGAAAAAAGACACTGAAACTAAGGCAGAAAATACGCCGGGCTGAAGCCAGCGGTATCAAGCTGGTGGAATACCATCCACAAGAACAGCGGGATGCTCTTTGGGAAGAACAGTTTCTGGATGTTTCCCGGGATTGGTATAAAAATAAAAGCGGGCAATTGAGATTTACACTGGGCGAACTGGACTTTGACCACCCCTGGGACCGGCGTTTTTTTGCGGCAATGGACGAAGAATCGAGATTCCAGGCTATTCTAACCTTCTCCCCTTATAACCATCGCCGGGGATATTACCTGGATATTATGCGCAAAAGGCAGCAAACTGTACCCGGCGTCATGGAAAAAGCTATTATTGACGCGGCTATGCTGATGAAGTCGGAAGGGGTTGAATGGGTAAGCCTGGGCCTGGCTCCTCTGGCTGGCATTGACCGGGATAATGACAAGTTCAACTACCTGGAAAAGGGTATGCACTTCGTTTATAAGAATATCAATCAGGATTACGATTTTCGTAGTTTGCATGATTACAAAAGAAAATTCGGTCCTAATCACTGGATACCTCGTTACGTAGCTTACGAAAAGGGGCTTTCACCCCTTACGGTAGGCTATGCTATGATAAAAGCTCGGAATGTCAAAGGTGTTTGGAAAAAGGCTTTCTCCGGTTTATGGGCAACCCGCAAGGGCTAAAACCGAGCTTGGTTCCGGCTTAATACTCTCAGGTTGTCAAAAAGCTCGGCAACCGTAATCATGCCAACCCCACCCGGCACTGCGCTAGCCATTCGCGCTTTGGCACTGGCTTCGGAATGGACATCGCCAAACATTTTGCCCTGCGCGTCAAAATTGATCCCCACATCGATAATTACCGTGTCTTCATTCACCATATCCGGAGTGACAAATTCCTGCTTGCCAATAGCAGCTACCAGAATATCGGCATTGAGCGCTTCCTTCTGTAAATCCCGGGTTTTGGAATGGCAGAGCGTCACGGTACAATTTTCTCCGGTCATCATAACGGCCAGAGGACTGCCTACGGTCATACTTCTTCCGATGATCGTTACCTTTTTACCTTCCAGGGCAATATCGTAGGCTTTCAACATGCTGATTACTGCTTTGGGAGTAGCCGGCTTCACACCTTCTTCTTTGCTGATCAGCTTGCCCAGGTTATAGTTGTGGATTCCTTCCACATCCTTGTTATAGTCTATGAGATTTACCAGGCGATTGGCGTCAAGATGTTTGGGCAGCGGGGTCTGAAGCATGATTCCGGTTAACCCGGTATCATTGTTTAATTTCCTAATACATTTTATTACTTCGTTCTCGCTGGCATCTTCGGGAAGGTTTAATATTTCCGCCTTGACCCCGGTTTCTTCCGCGAATTTGCTTATGCCTCTTACATAGGATAGTGATGACGGGTCATCTCCCACCCTTACAATTACCATGCTCATTGTGTTTTTCATCGCTTCCTGGCGAATTTCTTCTTTGAGCCGGTCTCTTATCTCTTTTCCGTATATAAGCAAGGGCCTTCCTCCTAAATAAATTATTAAAAACATTAGTGTAAATACTAAAACGCTTGTTTGATATGATTAATCTTCTCTTCCCCGGCTTCGAGCAAAATACTTACGACATCGAAAGATATTTCCCGGTAAGCACGCTTGGCAGCTTCCATATACAATAAAGCCGCTTTTCTGATATGCTCTTTTTTGCGATTGGTAATCGCCTCTTCGGGAAAACCAAATTTGCTGCTCCGTCGGGTCTTGACCTCAACAAAAACCAGCTTGTGGTCTCTTTCACAAATTATATCCACTTCCCCGTAACGGGTAAAGTAGTTTCGCTCCAAAATTTTATAACCCTTGCTTAATAGATAACGGGCGGCAGTCTCTTCACCCCATTGTCCCAATTCTTTGTTCACTGTGTTCACCTACATAAATTTCTTATCCATCCGGTAGATAAAAGCCAGAACCTCAGCAATAACCGCATAGAGTTCCGGTGGTATCTCCTCATATAAGTCCAAAGCCATCAGGTAATCCGCCAGTTCATTGTCTTCTCTTACGGGAACACCGCTTTCGAGTGCTACCTCCCTGATGCGTTCGGCGATCAGCCCTTTTCCTTTGGCAACCACCACCGGCACTTCATCAATTTCCCTATCGAAACGCAGGGCTACAGCTTTATCTAGCTTTTTCTCCTCCATCGTCTGCCTCCCTAAACGGTAATATCTATCCCCAAAGGCCGGATATTGAGCGGGGTTTCCTCCATGGTTAAGCGCAAGTTGGCGATTTCTTCCTCATTTTCTACCACCTTGATCCCCAGATTCCTGGTTTTATATCCCAGCCCATTCAAGCCCTGCAATAATACCTCCATATTGCGGCTCAAATAATTACAAACCTTCTGATTTTCCACCACACCCTGAACCTCAATCTCCTTATTGCGTTTCCAATTGAGATGGAATAGCACCAGCCCCATCTGGCTGGTATCAAGCGATACGATGAAGCGGATGTTATCCTGGTTTTTGAGGCCTCTGCGGCCTATTTCCTTGTTTATCCTGATCTGTCCCAGGCGAAACTCATTGTCGACCTGCACTGGAAAGGAAAAATAAAAGTAATTAAGGTTGTTATCTACCGCACTACGGCTGGCAAAGTTTAAAATACGCTGCCCGGAAAGCTCTTTTTCCAAGCCATCGATTTTTTGCAGCAAATCACTGATAACTGGAATTTTGGCAGCTGTATTATCGTTTTTAATTATATCTTCCAGGAGCATAAGCCCTTTGATCAGATCCTTTTCCGAATATATTGCATTCTCCAGTTTGGCACCCACGGTCCCTTTGTTCTCGCCAGCATCTATTTGCATGATCTCCAGCAAAGGTTTTAGCAGCTCAAGGTGCTTTATTATTCTTTCTCCCGCGACGTTGGTATCGCTATCAAGCAAAGGTGCTGCCAGAGCTTTTTCCTGGCCAGGCATCAAATCACTGGCTTGAACCCTTGGGGGTGTTTGGAGACTGGTTTTATCAGTATTAAGCAGCTTTTCGGCGGCTGCCATCTCTGATCCGGCTGCTGCAGGCAAGGGAGTCTCTGCTCCAGGCCTGGCAGTATTAGTCTGAACTCCTCCACTTGCCGGGTTTTTCTCTTGCGTTATATTAGCAGATAGCTGGGTATTCTTTAGTGGCAACTGCTCGACCGGCTCGCTGCCGGTCTTGACTGCAGTTGGGGCTCCCGGTTCTGCAAAAGTTTTAGTGGTAATTACCTTGTTTGCTTCAATCGCTGGTTTTTCACCAGTTACATTATTTCTGCTTATGGTATGCTCTTCGGGCAGCTCCACCATACTTGCAGTTCCGGCCTTGCCGGCCACGGCCTGGGTACTGTCTCCGCCAGCGGGTCTGGTTGCCGGAATTTCTACGCTCGGCTTATCACTGGCAGCAAGCGCCGGGGATTGAATCTTGTTATCTCCCGCAGGAACCGTTGGTGCAGCAGCTTTCCCTTCCGCCTGCAACTGTTCACTGCTGGTCTTGACTGCAGTTGGAACTGCCGGTTCTCCAGGAGTTTTAGCGGCAATTGGCTTGGCTGCTTCTGCTATGACCTTTTCACCCGCTGCACTGCTTTTGCCGGCTGTTCCCTCTTCGGGCAGCTCAGCCATACTCTCTGCCCCAGCTCGGTTGGCCGCTGTTCGGCTGCTATCTCCGTCTGAGACTTTTGTTGCTGCGGGCGGTACCTGCTCACTGCTGGTCTTGCTGGCTTGCGGAGTTGCTGGTTCTCCGGATATTTTTGCGGTAATTACCTTGTTTGCTTCAGTCACTGGTTTTTCACCAGTTACATTATTTCTGCTTATGGTAAGCTCTTCGGGCAAGTCCACCATACTTTCAGTTCCGGCCTTGCCGGCCACGGTCCCAGCACCATCTCCACCTGAGGGTTTTGCTGTTTGCTGCGGTACCTGCTCACTGCCTGCTTTTACTGCGGCAGGAGCCGCTTGCTCTCCGCTGGCTTTATTGGCAGGCAAAGGAGATGCTTCACCGGTTGTTTTTGCAGCAACCGCATTTTTAGCTTCCAACAGCTCTGCTCCTCGCTGGATAATGGTTTCGGTTCCAGGCTTGGACGAAGGTGCGGCTGTTTCAGCAGTATTGGTTTTCCCGGTACCGGCAGCATTTTCTCCCGTCAGACTATCGCTTCTCAGCTGCAACGGGACTTCCTGACTTCCCTTGCTGGCTTGGCTGGTACTGACCTCAACCGCAGATTTGGGAGCGTTGACTCCGGATTGCTCTTGCTTGTTACCTGTAAGCCCAGGCTCCTGGGCAACAAGCCCTGTTCTCCCCGTTGCCGCCTCTCCGGTCGACTGACTGGTGGCTGCGGTTTGGCCATCGGTGTTCGAGCTTAGCGTGGCCAGACTCTGTAAAATATCCTTCACCAGTTGGGGTAAGGCATTTCCAGGCGCAGTAAACTGGGCCAGCGAGTTCAAACTCTGCTGGGTTAGAGGTATCCCTCTCTGCATGGCAAAAGCTGCTATTTCCATATTGCGGGCATTGGTTCCTCCCAGCAGTGTCATGCCTTTACTAAGCCCGTTAAGGTTGCTGACCGTTACCGGCAGATTATGGGCCAGCAGCTTTTTGGCCATAATTACATTGCTTTCTTTGGCGGGCACCCCAATATCCTTAAGATTCATGGAAATATTGGTGTTTTCAATTCTGGTCAGCAACTCCGGAGTAAGGGCTTTCAAATAAGTTCTGCCATCCCGAAAATCCTCTACCATTAACTGCATCTGCTGGCCAGGCCGTACCGGCACTTCACTAACCGCTTCGATTACCTGCCCCTTAATCAGTATGGAGATGAGGCCATCAGCTTTGACCTCCTGGACAACACCTCGCAATACTTCACCTTTGGCCAGATTCAGTCCCTGATCTTTGGATGTAGGTATATTCAGCATCACTTTGTTCAAAAAGACCTGGCTGCTCTCCATATTTACCTCCTGACAACATGGATTTTACCGGTTCAAAACTAATTCTATGTATCTCAGTCGCCCCCAATTGCCAGAGCGCCTGGATGTGTTCCCGGGTCGCATAACCTTTGTGTTTGGCCAGGCCATAACCGGGATAGAGTAAATCATAGGCTTCCATCGCCAGGTCTCGCTCCACTTTGGCCAGTATGGAAGCGCTGGCGATGGAAACACTTAAAGAATCTCCCTTGATCAAAGAACATTGTCTGATTGTTATATCGGATAATTTAAGTGCATCAATAAGTAGATAATCAGGCTGCGGTGTAAGCTGTGCCAATGCCAATTTCATCGTCTCGCGGGTGGCATTTAAAATATTGATCTGGTCCAGATAGGGAGGAAATACCCAGCCTAAAGCCCAGGATATAGCTTCTTTCTTGATTTGGGCGGCCAATTTAAGGCGCTTGGCCGGGCTTACTTTCTTTGAATCATCCACCCCGGCTAAAAAAAAATCAGGCGGCAGGATCACCGCCGCACTAACCACCGGTCCCGCTATCGGTCCCCGGCCAACTTCATCCAAGCCGGCCAAATATCTAAAACCCTCCTGGTAGGCCAGGTTTTCATAAAACTTCATCTTTTCAATTCGTTCTTTTTCTTGTTGCAAAAATTGCTCATCTTTTAACTTCTTCAATTTGCTTACAACCTCATTCTTTACAGCTAATCCTGGCGATCGACTGGGCCAGCATTTCTCCTTGCAATAATGCTTGTTTGATTCCTCCGATTCCATAAGCATCACCAATTAAATAGACAGGTTTACCTTGCTCTTGATTACTCAGGTAAAGCTCATTATCGGGAATAAATCCCGCCGCCATAACTATATAATCGGCAGCTAGAATTTCCGGCGTCCCGTTTTGATTTTCTATCTCCACCTGACCAGGTTTTATCTGTACAGCTTGGCTGCTGGTTTTCTTTATTACTCCCCCGTTTTGTAGACGATCCATCATATCACGACGGTTTTTCTTCTCCATCCCGGCCGCCAATATTTCCCGGGCCTCCACAATCGTAATCCGGTTCCGGTTAATGAGCAAGAAATCGGCCAGTTCACAGCCGCTTCGACCCCCGCCTATAATAACCACCCGTTTGTTTTGAAGCTCTATTTTCCGGTTCAGGATATCTCTCAAGCTCCAACAGAATTTATCATCCCACCCGTCGATCCTGGGCAACAATGCCTTGGAGCCAGTAGCAACCACCAAATAGTCACTGGGGATGCTTTTCAGTTCTTCGGCATTACAATATTTATTAAGAATTATTTCAACCCGGTTTTCTTTTAGACGCTTGATTAAATAGTCGCGGAGGAGAGCAATTCGTTGTTTGAACGGCGGAATTGCAGCTATGTTCAGCATACCACCCAATTCTGCTTCCTTTTCCAAAAGAGTTGCCTGCAAGCCAAGTCTTTGGCAGGATAAAGCAGCCTGCATCCCGGCTGGTCCACTGCCAACTATCACTACTCTGGTATTTTTGCTATTCGAGGTTGATGGGCAGTGCAAGCGTTCACGGCCAACCCAGGGGTTGACCGTACAATCCGTGGCCACTCCCTTAAAACTGTTTTCAATACAATTATTGCACATTATACAAGGCCGGATATCCTCCGCCTGACCCTCCCGGGCCTTATTTACCCATTCGCTGTCAGCTATGAGGCTGCGGCCTACAAAAACAAAGTCCGCCTGCTGGCTTCTTATAAGCTCGTATGCTATTTCAGGGGATCGGATAACTCCTCCGCTTACCACCGGTATTT
>JAQUXM010000013.1:14735-40186 GCA_028692415.1 Syntrophomonadaceae bacterium
ATCAACCCTGCTCCGCCCCGCGCCCGGGCTTCATAATAATCGATAAGCCGATCGCTTACTTCACCATTACTATTTCCCAGCCCGACAAACATGGGAGCCATGATTATTCGGTTCTTGACCATGAGTTTTCCGATGGAGGCCGGGGTAAATAATTCTGGATATAGGAACATATCAATAACCACCTTTTTGAATCAGCCTTTAGTCCGGGCAGCTACCATCTGCCCGACCATCTCACCCTGCAAGAAGGCATTCTTGAACCCCTTTACTTCAAAAGCATCACCAATTAGGAATACATTATCGTGTATTTGCTGAGCCTGAAAATACAAATCATTATTAGAGGAAAATCCTGCCGCCATAATAACATAATCCGCGGGCAAAGTCTCACAAGAGCCTTCTTTGGTGGCAATAAGCAGCTTGCCATTATCGATTTCCAAAAGCTTGCAGGATGTTCGCTTTTCGACCTTGCCGCTATCCAAACGATTGATAAGATCGCGGCGATTCTTCTTCTCCATATCAGCCGCCAGAAATTCATTTTGTTCAATAATAGTAAGGTGATTATCGCCTTGGAGCAGAAAGTCGGCTACTTCACAGCCGTTGCTGCCTCCGCCCACAATAACCACCTCTCTATTGATGAGTTTTATCGGGTTCTCCAATACCTCAGCCAGATTCAGGCATATTTTACTATCTACTCCCTTAATCGGCGGCAAGACGGGCCTGGACCCGGTTGCAATCACGAGATAGTCAGGCTTATCGGCTTTTAAGCTTGCCAAGTCATAAGATGAATTCAAGTGAAGATTAACCTTGCTCTTATTTATTTGGCGGATTAAATAGTCCCGCAGTTCAAGCACTCTGTGTTTATGTGGAGGTAATCCCGCCAGGTTTAATAATCCCCCCAGCTTGCTGTCCTGTTCATATAGAGCAACCTCAATACCTCTCAGGGCCAGGGATAGGGCTGCCTGCATTCCGGCTGGTCCCGCTCCCACCACAACGGCGGCAGGTGTCGGGGAGATTTTCGCCGCCCGGGTTTTAAACTGCGCTTCCCGCCCCGTACTGGGATTTACGGTGCAATCGACCATCATACCTTTAAAATTATGGTCAATACAATTATTGCATCGGATACAGGGACGAATATCCTCGATTCGACCTTCCCGCACCTTGTTAGGCCATTCGCTGTCGGCCAGCAGGGTCCGGCCAAAGAAAACAAAATCCGCTTCTTTACTTGCCAGCAACTGGTTGGCAAAGCCAGGGTTGTTTAGCATTCCCCCGCTGATAACCGGGATCTCGACCCACCTCTTTACCTCACCGGCCAGATATACCCGCCAGCCTTCCTTGTAGGAAACCGGTTCAATACTCTTAAGCCCTGATTCATAAGTACCTGAAGAACAATTAATGATATCCGCTCCCGCCTGTTCCAGATACTGGCATATTCGGCCGCTTTCTGCAGGAGTAAGTCCCCCGGCCACAAAATCGTCAATATTCAGACGGACGGAAATGATTAAGTCAGGACAGGATTTCTTAATGCGGTGGACAATATCCAATAGAAACCGCATCCGGTTTTCCAGACTGCCCCCATATTCATCCCCGCGCTGGTTACTATGGGGGGATAGAAACTGATTAATAAGGTAGCCATGGGCAGCGTGCAGTTCGATTCCATCAAAACCTGCTGTGCCGGCATATTGCGCCGCCATAACAAACTTGTTTTCGATATCTTTTATCTCATCTATGCTTAATTCACGAGGAATTTCTTTAATCATCGGGCAGGCCAGGGGAGATGGGGCTACGGGTTGGACTCCGGTAAAAAGCTGCGAGGTCTGCCGTCCAGCATGAAAAAGCTGCAGGAAAACCCGGCTGCCATATGCTTTGATGCTGCTGGCCAAACGATTAAGTCCCGCCAGGTAACGAAGACCATCAATATTTAATTGTCGAAAACTCTCTCTTCCCGTCGGGGCATCAACACAGGCAGCTTCAACAATAATCAGCCCTGCCCCCCCACGGGCTCTCGCTTCATAATACTCCACCAGGGCATCACTGACTTCACCATCCGGGTTGGCATATGAAACCAGCATTGGAGCCATAACTATACGGTTTTTTACTAGAATCCTGCCAATATATCCTGGGGCGAAAAGTTCTGGATATGCCTTCATATGCATTACCATCCTTGCTCAAAATATTAGTATAATTATAGCATATTTAGGTGGTATCCCATCTTTTGATATGCATGGCAATCAAACAAAAGGTGTTCAGAGACACTCTTTTACCCGCCGCAGCAATATGTGGACGCAAAGCTTTATGTTGGCCGGGGTATAGATTCTTAACGCGCCATGGTAGTATCGAGAATACAAGGTCGATTTTATGACCTCATCATCGATTCCTTGCTCAAGCATATTGCGAATGCTTTCGAACGCCTGTTGCGCTGAATTTATGGCCCGCTTATAAAAACCTTCAACTTCTCCTGCGGTCCAGATTCTCTCATGTGGAATTCCCAATATCCGTGTGGGAAAACCCATTAACCTTTTGAGCGTTTCCATATAGATTTCATAACCTTGAAAAAATATCGGGAAGATTTCCTCATCGCTTATTTGAAAGCCGGCCGCATCGGATAAAAACATAAGCTGCTCAGCCGGTAAATAAGCCGCCAAACCGCAGGGACTGTGACCGGGGGCATCCAATATCTTTAATCTCAGACTGCCCGCAAGCTCAAGTTCATCTCCCTCACCTATTATTTCATCCAGTACAATTTGCTCTGCGAAATATGACTGAACATCAGAATCTATTATTTCTTCCTGAATCAGCAATTCTGACATGCATTTATCCTGAGCAAAGAAATCTTTCAAAATTTTGGGATTGCCCAGGACCTTTTGGGCTTCGGCACTTCCGAGCAGCCTGGCCTCGGGAAACAATTCGCGCAGGGCAGGTATTCCACACACATGATCAAAATGGGCATGCATGGCCAGTAGGTATCTAATTTTCGGTTTGCCTTGCCATTGTTCCCATTGCTTTTGAAAGCTGTATACTCCACCGCTTACTCCACATTCAATAACTGCTGCTTCCTCTTGACCTAACACAAAATAATTGAAATGGCGGTTGCCCAGTTGCACTACATTTTCACTCAGCCTGATCAATATAATCCCTCCTCCCCTTTTTTAAATTGTAGCACTTCGTCCGGCTCATTTAACAGCAACGCTTGGTTACAATAACAGCCTTTATAACGAGGTGAAAAGATGTCCCCCACTTCTTTAAGCGATCGGTTTCCTATTAACAAAACCGGCGGCGGGTTCTAATCCCCCGCCTCGTCGCAGCGGTACGGAAGAGACTGCTCCGCAGTCTCTTCCCATGCTAAAAAAATGGGCCTCAAGACTTGGAGTATCTTGAGGCCGGAAAATGTATTATATAAGGGGGTTACCGTTTAGGGAAGAAATATTCCTTCGGGATCAACCTTGGTATAAAGAAGTTCAAGTTCGTAGTAGCTGGGAGGTTTGGTTTCCCCGCTAACTCTTGAAATATTCAAGTCGAAAGAGCAGTTGTCTTTAACCTGTTCGGCGGTGAAACCCGGATGAACGGTATCCAGGTAAATCAGCCCTTCATCATCAAAACGGAAGACTCCCATATTGGTTATAACTGCTTCCACACCACCCCGGAAGAACTTGCCATAGACTTCTTGCTTGGGTACCATTTCGCCGCTGGGCCATTTTGGTAATCTCCAGCCGGGAGAAGTAATGTAATCGACATTCTCCTTAAAACGGCGTTTTTCTTGTACCATTATAAATACGGTACGGCGAGCCAGGGCATTGATATCCGGATTGCCGCCGCTGCCGGTAAAACGCTTTTCGGGGCTGCAATAATCACCAACTACGGTAGTGTTTACATTGCCATATTTATCGATCTCGGCACCACCTAGAAAGGCCAGATCCACATAACCGCAATGCAACTGTCCATAAAAAGCCTCCGTTAGTCCTGCCGCCACCGAAGCCTGGTGGGCACAGCGAGCATCTCCTACGGATGTGGGCAGGTCAATGGGTCTGCCGTCAATACTGCCCGCTTCATAAATACAGACCGCATTGGGAGCACTGGCCAGCTGGGCCAGCATTATAGCCAGCATCGGCAATCCCGTTCCGGCAAAAACAATATCCCCATCCTTTACCTCCCGGGCGGCAGCAACTGCCAGCAGGTCAATTGGTTTATATTCACCGGGTTTTGCTAAATCATTACTGGCTGCCATTTATCTCGACCCCCTTTTCGCTCTGGTTGAGTAACCCAGGACCTTGTTGGCTCTTAATTTCTCCAAGCGAGTAATACCCAGTTTCGCCAGGTACTGTTCATGTCCATCCACCCCAAATATCCATTCCTCAGCCCATTTGTCATAACCGGCTTTGCTCTTGGAAGCCGTATAGAAATTCCTTATAAAGTCAGCATCAACATCATAATAACCCTGTGAACCGGTAGGATGAGCTGACCAAGGCAGTTCAACCACATAGTCAATGGCATAACCAGGCGAGATGTTTTTCTCGGGTTCACCGCGCAGGTAGCTATCAAGGACTATTTCTTCGGCCAGCACGATCACCTTGTCGGCTGCTTTAATGACTTCCGCATCAGTATAGGTCTGGGCATTTACGCGTATTGTGCCCTCATCACCCACCTGAGAAGCATAGACTATCGCCCAGTCCGGATTAGCCGCTGGCATCAAGAGTATCTCACCCATGGCATAGAAGGGATCATCAGCCATGGTGTACTTCTGCAGCGGTATCTTGGGGTTTGATCCATTACGTAAACCAGCCTTTTTAAGCATATCGTACTTAGGATTTAGGATATCGGTTCCCATTGATAATGCGGTGGGGAAAAACGGCAGGCCATAGGCCCCAGCCAGAAGCCGGGCCACAACCTGACCATGACTGTAATCTTCAATAATCATGGTGTTTTCACACTGCCCCCGGGCTACTCCTTCACCCAGTTTCCCATAAAGTTCATGCCCTACCCAACAGGATTCCCATATCTTTACTGCTCCGGCCCCGGCCAGGACTTCGGTATGGGTTCCGCCGTTGACTTCGAAAAGATGCAAATCCTTTTTGCCCTGGCGTACCAGTTCATAGATCAGAGCCATCGGGCGGCGCCAGATAGTAAAGCCGCTGAAAGACAGCATACTGCCATCATCAATTAAGGCTCCCGCTTCCTTGAGAGTTATCCTCTGTGGTTTGCCCATTATTTTCCTCCTCCTTCTCATTTCTCTATGTCTTTTTAAACCGGAGTGAATAATATTCGGTAATTTAATGCCATCAAAAAATCTTTATATTATTGCCCACGGATTAAAAATCCCTTATTTAAAAGTCCAGTTATAAAGCATATGATTCTGTATTGAGGCCGACCTGGCGCTTAGAACCGCCCTATAACTTCACGTCCAATAATCATGCGCTGGATCTGATTGGAGCCTTCATAAATTTGAGTTATTTTAACATCGCGCATCATTCTTTCAATGGGGAACTCGTTGCAGTAGCCATAACCTCCCATGAGTTGAACGCAATTGGTGCATACTTCCATACCGGTATCGGTAGCAAACTTCTTGGCCATGGAAGCTTCCTTGTTATGGGGCTTATTATTATCCTTCAGCCAAGCCGCACGATATATCAGCAATTGAGCGGCATCGAGAGCAGCTGCCATATCCGCCACCATAAACTGAACTCCCTGATTGGCAGCCAGAGGTTTGCCAAACTGCTGCCGGTCTTTAATGTACTGTACTGTGAAATCGAGGGCGCCTTCCCCAATCCCCAGGCCCTGGGCGGCTATAGTAATACGCCCACCGGCCAGTAGACCCATGGCGACCTTAAAGCCATCATTTATTTCTCCCAAAACATTCTCCTTGGGAACCTTGACATCTTCAAAATAGAGTTCTACGGTCGGGGAGCCGTTCATTCCCATTTTTACTACTGGTTTGCTCATGGAAAAACCGGGAGTGTCCTTTTCGATGACCAGGCAGGTAATGCCACGACCTGATCCCTGGGTTGGATCGGTTTTTACAAAGGTGCAGTAAGTTGTAGCAACCCCACCATTGGTTATGAATATCTTGCTGCCATTAACCAGGAAGTGATCGCCTTTGTCTTCCGCCTTGCATTTTAGAGAAGCGGCATCCGAGCCGGCGTTTGGCTCGGTCAAGGCATAGGCTCCAACGATTTCGCCAGTGGCCAGAGCCCGCAGATACTTTTCTTTAATCCTTTGGCTGCCGTAAAGATAGGTGCTCATGCAGCCCAAGCCGGTATGCACGCTCATGATAACCGCGGTTGAAGCACAGCACTTGGCCAGTTCTTCAACAAACATCGCAAAGTCCAGATAGCTGGCTCCGGCTCCACCCCATTCTTCAGGGATAGGCAAACCGGTGAGTCCCAGATCGGCCATCTTTTTAAAGTTCTCCATAGGGAACACATGGGTTCGGTCCAGATCAGCGGCCAGGGGTTCCACTTCATTTTTGGCAAACTTCCTGAACATATCCCTCATCATTAAAGACTCTTCATTTAGTGCAAAATCCATAAATTCTCATCTCCTTATTTTCCAATAAAATTTGCCCGTCACTTTTCAACAAAAGTGCTCATACCTTCTTATTGGTCCTCGGTAGCAAAGCAAAGCGCAAAAAGGTCAGCCTCCAGGCTCATGGCCCGATCGATATCAGTTTGCATTCCTTCTTTAACTCCCACCTGTCTTCCAGTATGATAATCCGGCATTACTTGCTGTAATCATATATCCCTTTACCGGTTTTACGGCCCAGCCAGCCTGCCTGTACATACTGTTTCAGCAGCGGGGATGGACGGTATTTGGGATCACCGTAACCGGTATACATTACATTCAATATGGACAGAATAGTGTCCAAACCGATAAGGTCCGCCAGTTCACAGGGACCCATAGGATGGTTCATGCCGAGTTTCATGATATTATCAATGTTTTCAGCTGGTGCCACACCTTCATACAATTCCCAGAGAGCCTCATTAATCATCACCTGCAGCACCCGATTGGATATAAACCCGGGAACATCCTTGCACCATACCGGGACTTTGCCCATCTTGATGGAAGCTGCTTCGATGTCCTGATACACTTCATCGCTGGTAGCCAATCCTCTTATAATTTCCACCAGTTTCATGACCGGCACCGGGTTCATGAAATGCATACCAATTACCTGAGCCGGCCGCTTGGTAGTGGCGGCAATCTGAGTAATAGGCAATGAGGAAGTATTGCTGGCCAGAATTGCTTGGGGTGGAGCTATTTTGTCCAGTTCCTCAAACACCTTTTTCTTGATATCAAAGTTTTCTACAATAGCCTCAATAACCAGATCGCAATCTGCTGCATCATCCAGACTAACTGAAGGCTTTATTCTCCCTAGAATGGCAGCCTTTTCATCTTCGCTTTTCTTCCCTTTGGATACATCCCGGGCAAGATTCTTATTGATCAGGGCTATACCCTTGTTAACCAAATCCATATTGATGTCATACTGAACTGTTGCATAACCGGCCTGGGCTGCCACCTGTGCTATTCCCCCACCCATTTGACCGGCCCCAATAACCATAACCTTCTTAATTTCCATTAGCTCATCCCTCCCGATTTCCTAATTACCTATGATCTCATGCTTCGACTTTTATCAGCATGGCATCGCCCTGCCCATGACCGGAACAGATTCCACACACCCCAAGGCCACCCCCGCGGCGTCTAAGTTCGTAAGCGAGAGTCATTACGATGCGGGCACCGGTAGCACCGATGGGATGGCCGTAGGCAATAGCGCTTCCATTAACATTGACCTTTTCAAGCATTTCCTCCTTATTCATTCCCAGGATAGCGCGGGCACTTACTAGTACCACCGCAGCAAAGGCTTCGTTAATCTCTATCAGCTCAACATCTTTATAAGTCAGGTTATTCTGTTCCAGAACCTTCTTGATGGAAAGCCCGGGAACTGTTGCGATATCTTTGGTAGGTTGGGAAACTTCAGCATAATCAATAACCGTGAATAGTGGCTTCATTCCCAGTTCATCAGCTTTTTCCCGGCTCATCATGAGGCAAACATCGCCTCCATCATTGACGCCCGGTGCATTACCAGCGGTGACACTGCCCGGCTGGCCAGTAACCGTGCTCTTGTGATTGAAGACCGGCGGCAGTTTAGCCAGACCTTCCATGGTGGTTTGCGGTCTGGGTCCTTCATCCTTGGAGAATACTTCTTTCCCCTTTTTAACCGCTACGGGGAATATTTCATCATCCAGCCGGCCAGCTTCCATAGCTGCAACTGCCCTGGTCTGCGAGATATAACCCCAGTCATCATTATCCTGACGGGTAAAGCCAAATTCATCACTGGTCTCCGAGCCATGTATCGCCATGTGCCGATTATAGAAGGCATCCCACAGGCCATCATAAACCATAAGATCTACACAATCCGCATTCAAGAGCCCCATTCTTTTCCCATATCTCATATCGGGAAGGGCATAGGGACAATTGCTCATGCTTTCCTGTCCGCCGGCAATAACAATGTCAGCTTTGCCGAGCGCAATGGCCTGAATTGCCAAATCTATGGTCTTAATTCCCGAGGAGCAAACTTTATTAACGGAAATAGCCGGGGTAGAATCCGGGAGTCCTCCCAGTATTCCTGCCTGGCGTCCCGGGATCTGACCGTTTCCGGCTGGCACCACCTGTCCCATAAAGAGATAATCCACATCCTCCGGCTTAACCTTGCCATTGGTCCGCCTTAGCACTTCCTGAATGGCCAGCGCACCGAGCTGGGGAGCATCATATTCTTTTAGTTTTCCTCCCACCACTCCGTAAGGGGTTCTGCAGGCTTCCACACAAACAACTTCTCTAAAGTTTTTATATACATTGCCAACCTTACGACCCATTCCCTGGTAATCAGGTTTTCTTTCCCCAAACCCGGTTACCGGTATGCTTTTGGGGTAATCAGCCCTTTTCATTTCAAGTTTCTGAACATAATCCGACATTATATCTCCTCCTAAATCTGTTTGTCACTTCGTTTCTACCTGGATTTAACAAGATATACTCACCATTCACCTCCCTTTCAAAATAAAAGTACCCCGACAGACTAGTAATCTGACGGGGCTCAAATGGCTCTCATTGCAGAACAAGACACATATTTAATTGCTTTTAACGCATCTGAAGAAACTGCGGAGCAGTTCTTCGCACTGCTGCAACGAGGTGGGGGACTCTTTTCGCTTCGTTATAATACCTTAAAATTTAGCCCGGGCTGTTAACCATGCTCTCCAGTACCCGAGGACTGCAAAATACCCTCAATCCGGATTTTTCTTTCTTTTTAAGACTATTAGTCAGCCCACAACGCGGGCATTTGATTTCCAGTTCTTCACACTCACGATATTTTCCCAGTAGTTTTTGACAGCCTTGGCAGCGAAAGTCCGTCAATTTTATCACTCCCTTCAAACTCACCGACCTCTAAAAATAAAAAAGGCCCGCCTAAGAATAATCTTGCGGGGCTCTATGGCTCTCATATACAAGGACAAATACCATATTTAGTTTTAGCTACTAGAACAATTGCCAGGACTACTTAACAGCATATCAATTCCGATTTACCCAATTTAGCCCTGCCTTCAATAACTATGCGATAAAATTGCTTCTATTACACTTATATCAAATATCAAACTCCCATATTTTTGATCCATTCCCAATCAAATATTATGCAAATTGCATGCCAAGGTTTTCTATGCCAATCAAAATGCTTTTAAGTTTCTTGTGAGAACTGTGATAAAGCAGGCTCCAGAAGGATGATGAGCAGCAAAAAAGAAAATCGTTCAAAGTCTTTAATACTTGTGTAAATATTTTCAATCGTTGCGTATGTGCAACAGTAAATAAGACGGTCCGCTCCAGTCCTATTACCCTATTTTACCTTACATGATAAATAATACGGTATATTGTCTTTGGCAAATCCCCATTACTACCATGGATATTGGGTATTCTATTTATTGTTTCTAATTACTTCTTTTCCCGACCTCATAATCGTTGCATAAGCGCAACGATTATGAGATTAATTCTGTTGCGTATATGCAACACGTTGTTGTGTCTTTGCAACGGATTATTTACTTGCACTGCCGTTTAGATCTGAAGGAGAAATCCCATATTTGGCTGCCTTTCTAACTACTGTGGAAGCATCTATTTGGAGTTCCTTGGCCATCTGGCGAGTAGTACGAAACTGGATATAAGCCTTCTGTAAAAGCTGTTTTTCCAAGCTCTCAACCGCATCCTTGA
The DNA here is from genome assembly GCA_028692415.1 of Syntrophomonadaceae bacterium. Lineage (GTDB taxonomy): Bacteria > Bacillota > Syntrophomonadia > Syntrophomonadales > Syntrophomonadaceae > JAQUBU01. The sequence continues at coordinate 24,966 of JAQUXM010000013.1, forward strand.
GCGGCAAAATAGCCGATACTGAGACCTGAGGAGAGGCCCCCAGCAACGCTGTACCCAGATAGGCTGGCAGGTCATCCAAAGATATTATATCCTTGGGAGTTATAACCACCAAACGTTCAATCAAATTCTCCACTTCCCGAACATTGCCCGGCCATTCATAGGCCATAAATGCCTCGACAACCTCAGGCGATATTCTTTTATTAAGTTTGTATTTGCGATTAAACAGTTCCATAAAATGTACCACCAGCGAAGGAATGTCTTCTTTGCGTTCGCGAAGGGGCGGGAGACTTACTGGAATCACATTAAGGCGATAATACAAGTCCTCCCGAAATTGTTTTCTTTGTACCATTTCCTGTAAATCGCGATTGGATGCGGCTACTATTCGCACATCTACCTTAAGAGCCTGCCTGCCTCCGACCCGGTTTATCTCTTTACTTTGAAGTACTCGCAGCAGCTTAACCTGCAAATTAAATGGCAAATCACCAATTTCATCCAAAAACAGGGATCCTCCCGAAGCCAATTCGAAATAGCCGGCCTTTCCTTCCTTCCTGGCTCCGGTAAAAGCTCCATACTCATAACCGAACAACTCTGATTCCAACAAGTTCTCGGGGATAGCCCCACAGTTAACTTTAATAAACGGGCCTTTGTTACGCGGACTGTTATTATGTATGGCTTCGGCAATCATTTCTTTGCCGGTTCCCGATTCACCGCTTATCATTACCGTAGAGTCTACCTCAGCCAGTCTTATCACGGTATCCATAAGATTTCTCATCCGGGGGGATTTGATTATTAATTTATCAGTTCCACTAAACATTCTTAGCGTACGCAATTGGCTTTCATAGTGCTGGGTTAAGCCCTGGGCCTGTTCCAGTTTCTGTTTCAGCATATTAAGTTCGGTAATATCACGAACATTACAAACCACCCTGAATATGTTGCCCTTTTTGTCAAACACCGGGGTACCGGTGGCCAGGGTTATTTTGCCATTACGGTATTCCTGAATAATGGTAACAATTGTTCTCTGTTTTATAGCCAGGTAACTTACGGATTTAGAGACTAATCCTTCCCGTTGGATATCGTCAACATTGCGTCCCATGAATTCTTTTGCATCTATACCATTAATAGTTTCAAAAGCCCGGTTAACTCGCAAAGTGATCCCGTCACCATCGGTAATGTAAAGCCCATCAAATGAGGATTCTATAATTGCATCCAATTCCTCGTTTAATTCTTTCACATACTTAAGTTCCCGGGATAATTCCTCCAGTTCCGAGATGTCCTGCAGCACCGCTACAGAACCAATTATCTTTCCATCCTTAATAATTGGTGACCGGTTCGAGATAAACCAGTGATCATTGAGCAGGATTTTTTGCAAAGGCTCGACTTTCCCGGTTTGAATAATATCAGGAAGGCGGCTGGTGGGAAAAACTTCATCTATACTCTTACCCCTGACTGATTCTGCGTTGACCCCCAGCAGTTTTTCCGCTGAACGGTTAAAAATACGAATTCTGGATTTTTCATCAACTGAAACAATCATGTTATGGGTTGAATTAATAATAGTGTCAAATTCATTGGAGATATTACGGTAAGATTCCAAAAACACTCGCGCCAAATCCGAACGGGTAATCATTCCAACGATCTTATCATTCTCTACAATCGGCAATCTACCGATAAAAGGATGCAGTACATCCTCAATTTCATCATCCGGGTGACCAATAAAGATATTACTGCTCATCAGGTTTTTTAATGGCTCTTTTGTATCGATCCCTTGAGTAATTGACCGGTAAACATGGCTTTTGGTAAACAAACCAATAATTTGTTCGTTTTCGTCAATAACCGGAGCACCATCAATATTATGTTCTATAAATATAGCTACGGCTTCCTGAATGGATTGATCGGGTTTCAGCAATACAAGGTTAGCGGTCATTATTTCGCCCAGCTTCATGTACACCACCTCATGTTTAACATAACATATTGCAGCAGCAAAATGAAACCGGGATCTGTTTAGCAAAAGCAAAATTACTCCGCAGTTAAGCCGCGAAAAAAGGCACCCCGTAATAATCACGGAGTGCCTTTTCTACTTGTCCCTCTTATTTCATGAGTCTTACACTACTTGCTTTAAACACTAATGTGACTATATCTCCCTCTTTTTTCCCGCTTTCTTTAAATTTGTGCAGCGGCATCATGGAACTTACCATTTTCTCGCCTACTTTAATAGTAAGCAGTGCCATTTCATCACCTTCAACTACACTTATGAGGCAACCGCTCAAACGGTTTATCAGGCCCATATTTGCCTCAATGGACCATTGCACGGTGTTGAGCACCTTGGTTTCTTTTTTTTCCAAAACTGCCACAGAAGCACTGCCTGCATCTTTCTTGCTATACTGTCCATCCTTAAGCTCGTAATACTCATGATAGATTTTGCATTCTGCTTCACTTCTTCCACATACCCCGCACGCTTCACACACCCTGCAATCCCAACATAAATCTTGCATAAATATTCCTCCTATCAATTTAAAGCGTTTCAATCCTTATTGCTATCTATTTTATTACAAAATTCGATTATTAAAAAAAATTATTTATTGGATCTTCAGTTTATTCATTACATAATTTCAATATTTTGTTTACTCAACTTTTGCATTTGACTGGTTAGTGCGGCAAAAAAAACGATTACTTTGCAATTTTATCATTGCAGCGTTCCTATTGGTCATTGCTATGAAACTAGTGTGCTTGTCATTGCTATGAAAACCCGCGTATGTGTCATTGCGAGGAGAGCAGCGACGCGGCAATCTTAAATGACCTGGCATGGGTAGATTGCTTCGCAGAGCTCGCAATGACATATAAGACAGTGCGTATAAGAAAAACGCTCTGATCCTTTAGTTTATCGTGGTGCAGCTTTGCTGCACCACGATAAACTAAAACGGAATATTATATTTTTTTCGCGGCATTGAACGAACGAGATACTGTTGTACCTGCGGGGGAAGAAGATTGCCTCGTTGTGGCGGTGCGAAAGAAACTGTTCCGATGTCTCTTCCGATGCTTAAACATGGAGATTGCTAGGGGCGCGCAAAAGACTCGCCCAATCGGCCTCTGGTATCAGCCAGCACCGACTGAAGCACCGGCAGATAGTCGCGGTTCATATAGGGTTCCTGGCCAGCCTTTATCTTTTGAATGCTGACCTCAACCGGGACCACGCGAAACATAAGCTTGCCGTTGTCGCGATAGCTATGCGAAAAGGTAGGCGTATAGGAGACAGAATCCAAAAGCGTATTATTGCTGACAAAGTCTTTGGTAAATTTCATTTTCAGCACGATGCCGCTATTGCGCTCCTGCCCAACCTGGTGACTTATAAAATTGCCCAGGCCATAAATAACAAACTTGTCCTTGCCCTGGATTTTCAGGACCTCCATGGTTTGTATAACATGCGGGTGGCTGCCGAGAATAATGTCAGCACCAGCTTCCAGGTACTCTCTAGCCTGCATTTTCTGTTCCTGGCTGGGCTTGGGATGGTACTCCAGCCCCCAGTGCAGAACCAGCACGATAATATCAACGCTGTCTCTGACTTGTTTTATATCTGCCAGTATCTTATTTTTATCCATGAAGTTAACTAGAAATGAGTATTGGGCAGGAACTGGAATGCCGTTGGTGCCATAGGTATAAGCTAGATAGGCGACCTTAACCCCTTTTATATCTTTAATTAAAAACTGCTTACTTTCCTGGGCAGTTTTATAAGTTCCCACGGTTTCCAGCCCCGCCGCCCGCAGCACATCCAGGCTGCGCAGCGCTCCCCGGACACCGCGGTCCATACAATGATTATTGGCGCTTACGATCAGATCAAAGCCGGCCTCTTTAAAAGTACCCGCCACCGCATCAGGACTGTTGAATAGCGGATATCCCGTGTAGCCACTCTGTGGCCCCGCCATAACCGCTTCAAAATTGGTGCTGCTGTAATCTCCTTCGGCAATCAAATCCTTGACCTCGGTAAAAAAAGAATCGAAACGATAACTGCCATCAGCTTGCAGCCCTGAACTGATCTGGGTGTTATGCATCAAGCAATCCCCCGCTGCGGTCAGGGTAATGGTTTCCCGGTGTTCTTGTACAATGGGCTTGTCTACGGCAACCGGCTGCGAAGTAATTGGCTGGGTATAGGCATACAAGTTTAAAGAGGCTGTAACACCGATTGATACAAGAACAATAACTATTAAAAATCTTCGTAACAAGTAGATCACTCCAGCAATATTTCAATCTGACCAAAGGTTTATATTTGTCAATAAATCTTTTATCCTAATATCTCAGCTTATTGTACTGCTAAATCTTACATCCGTCTTGAGAAAATAGACCTATAAATTTTTAGGCTCTTAGGGTCGGGTCCTGGACTCAGTTAAAGTATTGCTGCGCTAAAGGCCTAGAGTCGAAAGCTTTTCCCACTCCATATTTTGAAGAAAGTCCGATTAGTAACCCATAAATAACTTTTACATGCTAAAATACGGGAAAGAGCAGTCCCATTAATAAAAGGAGATGATTGCTTATGGAGCCCAAACCTGCTTCAGCGTCCAGCGTTACCATGACCCAGATTGTTCTGCCTTTCCATACCAATGTAGCCGGCAATATGCATGGCGGCGAAGTAATGAAACTCATGGACTCGGCCGCAGGAGTAGTGGCCCAGCGCCACTCGCTCTGCAATGTGGTTACCGCCAGTGTAACCAACCTGTCGTTTTTGGAGCCTATTTTTCTTGGTGATCTGGTTATTTGTAATGCTGAATTGAGATATGCGGGAAAAAGTTCGATGGAGGTCTTTGTCTGCGTAAAAGCGGAAAACCTAAGCCGGGGGGAAATCAAGCCGGTAGTCGAAGGATATTTCTTCATGGTGGCTCTGGATAGAAACGGGCGTCCCGCCAGTGTTCCTCCGCTCAAACTGGAAAATGAGGAACAAAAGCGGCAGTTTGAAGAAGCTCAGGAGAGAATCAATTATATGAAAAAGCAGCGCAGCTAGCAAAACTAATCCAGGCTGATACGTCCGAGCTTCCCTTTACGAAAGTCCTGAATAATTGCGGTGCAGGTTTTATCTATATCCAGGCTCCCCCCTTTAAGCAGGTGTCCAAGTTTCCGGGATATCTGGGCCAGGATTTCTTCATCGGGCAGGTTAAGCTCGTTAATCATGAACTTATTCTGCAGGGTTTGGGGCGCTTTCTCTTTTAACATCCGGATCAAATACAGGCTGACTTCATATTCGCTATAGGCTTTTTCTCCCACGATATTAAGCAGAGCCAGTTTTAGACCTTGTTCCTCAATATCGATCTTGGGCCACATAAGACCAGGGGTATCCAGGAATTCTATGTCTTCACGAACCCGCACCCACTGTTTGCCCCGGGTAATACCCGGTTTAGCACCGGTGCGCGCCATCTTTTTCCCCACCAGGCAGTTTAGAAAGGTAGACTTGCCAATATTGGGAACACCCATCACCATTACCCGGGATGCCCGCACCCTTCTTCCTTTGTCTTGCATTAATTGAGCCTTGGGCTGGTAAGCCTCTTGAATAAGTGCCAATATATCGGCGCCACCTTTGCCGTTGGTTGAATCCATGGCAGCTACCAAATGCCCCTGCTTTTTCAGGCTCGCCACATACTTTCTGGTCATAGCAGGATCAGCCAGATCTCTTTTATTCAAGACAAAAACCATCTTGCTTTTGCGGGCTATCCTTTCCAGGTCCTGGTTGCGGCAGGAAAAAGGAGCCCGCGCATCCAGTAAAACAAGTGCTACATCGACCAGTTTAATATTCTCTTCGATTTCTCGCCGGGCTTTCACCATATGGCCAGGATACCAGTTTATACTCAAATCATTTACTCCTTTTCGATTGATTCACCCCGGTGACAATTACGAATTCGCGACGCATAAATATTTTACGGTCTGCTACCTTGTCGTGAGCAGCAAAGCATCGTCTTAGGATGCCACCATGCTTTGCCAACGTCCGCTCGCCTATTCATACATCCCCCACTCTATATCCATGTCTCTAAGGGGGGAACTAGTTAGAAAAAAAAGAGAATACCCGCAGGTATTCTCTCCCCATAATTTTCTTATAGAATCTATACTCTGCCTTTTTCTTTGACCCGGGCCTTTTTGCCGGTCAAACCGCGCAGATAGAACAAGCGCCCTCTGCGGACTTTTCCCCTTCTGGTAACTTCGATCTTGGCAATCTTGGGGGAATGAATGGGGAAAGTTCTTTCCACCGCCACCCCATAAGTAGTCCTTCTTACCGTAAAAGTACGCGAAAGACCGCCTCCTCTGATCTTAATGACGGTTCCCTCGAAAATCTGAATTCTTTCCCGGGTGCCCTCAACAACTTTAACATGAACCTTAACTGTATCTCCAGGGCCAAACCGGGGCAGGTCCTTTTTATAGTATTCTTCTTCGATAGCTTTGATTATGTCTTGCACCAATTCCAACCTCCTTCCAGAAGGTGTTCATACATTATCCAAATCCAATGCAGCGGACCACCCTTATTCACACAGAACAAAAATATTGTATCACAGCAGCCTGGGAATCTCAAGCAGAAACTATGCTTCAAACCATAATTCTCCCAGCAGCCGGTCGAGTATTATCGATACGGCACTGCGAACCGATAGATGATTGTAGTTCCGGCCCGCTTCCAGCGGCTCCATAATATAATCACAGGCCTCCATAACTTCTCTTTGCATTCCCCAGCCGGTTCCAAAAAGGAGCAGGAAAACTCTATCTTCAGCAAAGATATAATCCCTGAGCTCTTTACAGGAAACGCTGTTGGGATACACGCGGGCGTCGGTAGCCACGGTATAGACCTTTTGCCCTTCCGCCTGCTCCAGGTCCTTTTTTACATCTTCCAGGCTTTGTGCAGTCTTTAGAATACTAAAAGCCTCTTGGCGATCCGGATTATATTGACCACCATAACCATCCTGCCAGTAGGATACGATCTCTTGAACCAAACGATGCTGGCTGGCGGATGGATGAATGATAAAAAAATTGTCCACTTCGTAAGTACGCGCGGCACGAGCGATATCATGCAAATCAAGGTTGGTTATTGAAGTTGTAATTACATCCATACGTTTGTTGTACATGGGGTAATGTAATAAGGCTATATATACCCGGGATTTTCTCACTTTCGTTCTCCCTGTTTAAACAGTATTTCCTTTATCATATCTTGTTCTTCGCGGTCCCAATCATTTTCGAGCAATAAATCAGGCCGTTTTAACAAGGTCCTCAAGAGGCTCTGCTGCTTTCGCCAGCGCCGGATATTTTCATGGTGACCGGAAAGCAGTACGGCAGGAACATCCTGCCCTTCATGAGATGCAGGTCTGGTATACTGGGGATACTCCAAAAGCACCTGGCTAAAGGATTCCTCCCAGGGAGAATCTTCTCCCCCCAGAACCCCGGGCAGCAGGCGAACCGCAGCATCAATCAGGACCATGGCCGGAAGCTCGCCTCCGGTAAGGATATAATCACCTATCGAGATTTCTTCATCGACCAGGCTCATTATTCTTTCGTCTATTCCTTCATAGTGACCACAGAGAATGACCAAATGTTCTTTCCGGGACAACTCCGCAACCTTATTCTGCTGTAAAGGTTTTCCCTGAGGAGACATGTATATAGTCCATGAGTCGGCTCTTTTTACGCTTTTAATGGCCGCCCTGACCACATCTGCTTTCATGACCATCCCGGCTCCCCCGCCAAAAGGATAATCATCAACCTGCTGGTGCTTGTCATGCGCAAAATCCCGAATATTGATAGTCTCCAGGTCTATCAATCCTTTTTCCCGAGCTCGTTTTATAATACTCTCCCCCAAGGGTGAAACAAACATCTCCGGAAAGAGAGTAAGTATATCTATTCTCATGCAAGCTCCTTTAAATTATTAACTCAACTTTCGCAGTTGACCGCTTAGTGCGGCAAAGAAACGATTACTCTGCAATTCTGTCATTGCGAGTACGGTATCGTATTTAAGCATCGGAGAAACTGCGGAGCAGTTTCAACATAATTAAACCATTCCCGAAGGGATTAATATAAGTGGTCCCCGTAGGGGGCAACACACCGCTGCAACGAGGAGCGTCTCATTATAAGTCAAAACTGCAAAAGTTGAGTTAATCGTTAATCAGTCCGGGCAAAAGCCGGACTTTCATTATCTTCGTTTCGATGTTGACTTCCAGAACAACCTCTTTTATCGCCGGGATAAGAATCTCGCCGTATTGCGGGGAGTTTATCACATATACGTCATTGGCCCCGGTCTCCAAAACCTCTTTTAATACCCCCAGCCTGCCTCTTGCTTCGTCATATACTTCCAGGCCCTGCAGCTGAAAATGATAATAGTAGCCTTCCGGCAAGGGGTTAAGCTCACTCTCGTCGATTTTCAAATAAGCATATTGATACTCGCGGGCCACTTCAAGGCTATCGATACCCGAGAATTTAAATAAGTATCCTTCCTTGTAAGGCTTAACTGACTCAATGCCTACTTCGACTATTTGATGTTTGGTTTGCAGTTTTACAGTATTCATATTGTTAAATCGTTCTGGAAAATCGGTCATAGGAATGACCTTGACCATACCTGCATAGCCATAAGTACCCGCTATTCTTCCTACGCTAATCAACTCATCGGAGTTCATACTTCACCACCCGGGATTTTAATCCCTTAAAAAATCAATTTTACTTAGCATTTGATATATTGAAGTTAAATATAATTGAAGGGCTAATCAAATAGCCCTCCAAAATTGGAGACAAAATCATTAAGTGCCCAGAGCGATGACACCCTCCAGGCACACAGATGTTCGCTTTCGCTCGCCAATAAAGCAGCGAAGAGCAAGGCATTGTAAAAAGCCCGCGATTGAGACGGTTCAAGGTATGGCGCTGGACCTTCTGCTTCGCAGCAAGGTCATGTCACCGTATAGAGTACGTTGATTGAACGGGGTTATTGAATAACGCAGCTATTCACTTCCTTATTAGTGAGCGAAGCGAACATCCGTGTTGCTCAAGGAGTGCTTTTGTCATCGCCCTGGGAGGGCTAATAAATTAGCTCTCCCGCATGATTTCAACTACTACTCTCTTTCCTTCTTTGGCTGCGGTGGCTTTGGTAATGGTGCGAATCGATTTGGCAATCTTACCCTGTTTGCCGATAACCTTGCCCATATCATCCGCCGCCACTCTTAATTCCAAAATAATGGACCTGTCTCCTTCAACCTCTCTTACTTCAACCTCATCAGGGCTGTCAACCAGAGATTTGGCAATAAATTCAACCAGTTCCTTCACTTGTTTCCCCCCTGCCTGGTCCTAATTACTTGCGACTTTCCGCAAAGCGTGCCATAACCCCCTGTTTCTGCAAAAGGGATTTGGCCGTATCCGTAGGTTTGGCTCCCTCAGCCAACCACTTGAGGGCCTTTTCTTCATCAATCTTTATGGTTGCCGGATTGGTTGCCGGGTCATAATAACCGATTTCCTCAATAAATCTGCCATCTCTGGGAGATCTGGCATCTGCTACTACCAACCGGTAAAAAGCATTCTTTTTTGCTCCCATTCTCTTAAGCCTGATCTTTGTTGCCACGTAATCACCTCCTTAAAAAAATCCATATATATATTAATAAATTAATATCGTTAGAGGTGAGGGGTGAGGGGTAAATCAACCCTGCTTCCCCCCTTAACTCCTGGTTTCGATTATTACTCAACTTTCGCAGTTGACTTATAATACGATACCGTACGGTAGTGACTGAAATGTCATTGTTGTGAAAACTCGCGTATTTGTCATTGCTATGAAAACAATATCGGCAAGCGACCTTCAAGCCTGTCATTGCTATGAAAATAATAACGGCAAGTGAGCTTCAAGCCTGTCATTGCTATGAAAATAATAACGGCAAGTGAGCTCAAAACCTGTCATTGCGAGCGTAGCGCGGCAATCTTCCCCGTTCATTGCCGCATAAATGACCGGGAAAGATTGCCGCGTTGCTTACGCTCCTCGCAATGACAAATACGCGATTTTTCATAGCAATGACAAGCACACCCCTTACTCCTCACGCCCAATTAGAAAGGAAACTTTAGCGGGGGCATGCCACCCCGTTTACCCTTCTTCCCGGCCATATCGGCAAACTGCTTCATCAGTTTTCGGGACTCCTCAAACTGCTTTAGCAAGCGGTTTACTTCCTGCACCCGGGTACCGCTTCCCTTGGCAATGCGCTTTTTGCGGCTGCCATTTAAGAGGCTGGTATCCCTTCTTTCGGCTCGCGTCATTGATTTAATGATGGCTTCAATCCGAAGGATCTCCTTCTCGTCAAAGTCACCCTTCAAACTCTTCATCTGTTTTCCCATCCCGGGAATCATGCCCAGCAAATCCTCCAACGGTCCCATCGATCTGACCTGCTGCATCTGCTCTAAAAAATCCTCCAGGGTAAATTCCTGTTTGCGGATTTTCTGTTCCATTTCCCGGGCCTTTTTCTGATCAATATTAGCCTGCGCTTTTTCTACCAGGCTGAGTATATCGCCCATACCCAGGATTCGGGAGGCCATGCGGTCGGGGTAAAAGGGCTCCAGAGCATCGAGCTTCTCGCCCATGCCCACATATTTAATGGGACAGCCGGTAACCGCTTTAACCGAAAGAGCAGCTCCGCCGCGAGTATCGCCATCCAGCTTGGTAAGAATCACCCCGGTCAAACCCAGTTGCTGGTTAAATGATTCCGCCACATTAACAGCATCCTGCCCGGTCATGGCATCAACTACCAGTAAAATCTCATCCGGATTAAGCACCGTCTTGATTTGCTTTAATTCATCCATCAATTCTTCATTTACATGCAGCCGGCCTGCCGTATCCAGTATAATGATATCGCGATTATGGCTGTGCGCATATTCCAGAGAAGCCTTGGCAATATCCAAGGGATTGATCTGTCCCATGGTAAATACCGGTATTCCTACCTGTTCCCCTAATACCTGCAGCTGTTTAATAGCCGCCGGGCGATATATATCCCCCGCTACCAGCAAGGGTCTTCTCCCTTGTTTAAGCAGGTTTTTACCCAATTTAGCCACTGAAGTGGTTTTACCGGCTCCCTGCAAACCAACCGCCATAAAAACGGTGGGGGGTTTGGAAGACATGTTAAGCTTGCTCTCCGCTCCACCCATCAATTCGGTCATTTCATCATTGACAATTTTAATAATCTGCTGTCCGGGAGTCAGACTCTGCAAAACTTCCTGCCCTACTGCACGCAAGCGCACCCGTTCCACAAAATCCTTGACCACTTTGAAATTTACGTCTGCTTCCAGTAAGGCCAGGCGGACTTCACGCATAGCCAGTTTAACATCGTCTTCACTAATCTTGCCTTTACCGCGAAGCTTTTTAAATATATCCTGCAACCGGTCTGATAGGCCTTCGAATGCCACCGTAGCTCGCCTCTTTCTTTAAACATTGGAAGAAACTGCCGAGCAGTTTCTTTCGCACCGTTGCAACGAGGCGGGAGACTAGAACCGCCCACCTGTTTTGTTAATAGAAACCCGACCGTTTAAATACGCACGGGGCATCTTTTTGCCTCGTTATACTGAATTGCTGATTTTCCTCAGCATTTGCGCAGCTTTATAGATATTTTCGAGTTCAATATCTCCTTCATTGTTCAGCAATCTATAAACTTCTTCTATTTCCTGCTCAGTTTTAAGAAATCGTTGCAGTAGTCCCAAGCGATCTTCATATTCCTGCAAGGAATTCTCGGCCCTTTTTAACAAATCATAAACAGCCTGCCGGCTTATTTTCATATTGTCGGCAATCTCGGAAAGCGACCAATCATTCTCATAGTGTAAGCTTAAAACACTCTGTTGCTTTTCCGTCAGCAGTGGACCGTAAAAATCCTTAAGCATAACTACATGTTCAATTCTTTCCAGCATAGGTTTTTCTCCCTGTATGTAAAGGTTAAATACTTTACAGAATAATATTAAGACTCCTGGCCGCTAAAGTCAAGTAATCAGCGCAGCAATTTCTTTGCTTAATCTGACATTATAATCTACAATATTATTAGTATTTTTAGGAGTTGAGTGAAAAAATGGAAGAGAAGATAGCTTTGCTTTGCGACAGCATGTGTGACTTGCCCCCGGAAATAACCAAGCAATTTGGTATAAAAGTCGTAGCCGCCCGGGTAATCTATCCGGGTGAAGAATATGCAGATCGGGTCGATATTCAACCGTCCGAGGTTTATGATCGGATGCCCGGCGAAATTCCCACCACCGCCATGCCTCCTTTTCAGGAGATAAAAGAAGCTCTTGATGCCATACGGAGCGAAGGTTATACCCATGTGCTGGCAGTTCATATTTCCACCGGTCTGTCGAGTACTGCACAGGTTGTAGAAATGGCCGCCAAGGAATTTGGCGATATGTTTATTGAGGTAATTGACAGCCGCACCCTTTCCATGGGCACCGGTTGGATGGTCCTGGAGGCTGCCCGCAATATAGCCAGCGGTTGGTCTTTTCAGCGGATAATCGATAATATGAAAAGAATTCAATCCAGAGTTCATGTTTATTATGTTATCGAAACCCTGGAATACCTGCGCAAGGGTGGACGAATAGGCCTGGTCGCCGGTATGCTGGGAGACTTTTTGAATCTGAAGCCGATTATTTCCGTCAACCCTGAAGGAAAATATTTTACCTATTGCAAGGCCAAAGGTCGCCGCAAATCGCTTGAAAAAATTATGCAAATTGTTGAAGAAGCGGTGCAGGATAAAGTAATTAACCTGGCGGTAGTACACGGCGGAGCACTAAAAGAATGCGAAGCCATGATGGAACGTATTCGCCAACTTCCCAATATTAAGGAATTAATCAGCACCGATATCAGTCCCGTACTGGGTGTACACACCGGGCCCGGTCTGATAGGTGTATGCGTCCAAGAGCTTTAATTCAAAAATATTTTTATTAATTGGAGTCAGGCTTGAAAAATAGTCTGGCTTTTTTTATTTGTAAAATATTTACATTTTGCTATAATAGTACTATCAAAGCTAAATGAGGTGATATATTGCCCGGACGATTTTTTATCTGCATGCTCCTTATGGTGTTCGGTATTTTTGGCTATACTCAAGCCCTGGCCGAGGAAATTAGCCCGGAAGCAGGAACCGGCAAATCATCTTGCTATTGGTCCCATGAGGAAAAACAAGCATTTGATTCCATGCTGCGGAGTTTTGCATTGTATGAATCCTTACTCGATGATATCAAGGAACATGAAGGCTATAGAATCACCGTGCATGGTGAAAATGTCCAGGATCTTATGAATTATCTGGATGAAGGTTTTGAAGCGGAACTAGCCGCTAATATCATAGAAGCCTATCTGCAATGGGTCCCGGAACTGCAAGAAATGGCGGTTATCCCCTGTGATGGCATCCCCGTCCTCAATAATAATGATATGCAGGGATTAACTTGTTTTCATCCAGATCAAAACACTATAATCTTTCAGCGCTCTTATGAAGATTGCTATAGTAAGGGAGACAGCTACCTGTTTTCGGTCACTCTCAACCATAGCTTGCAATGCTGGAGGATTAAAGAACTTCATCTGGAGGAAAACAGCCAGCAGCCATTGGATCATGCTTGATAGATTATTTCAACTGCTTTTTGCGTTTCGCTCGATATTTCTTAAGGATACTCCGAGCAGTCTCCCGGATCTCTTCGCGTAATTTAATTGGTCCCAGAACCTCCACTTGTGGTCCCCATTGTAAAATCCAGCTCTGCATTTCCACCAGGCCACAGACCTCGAACTCCAGGATTACTGAGCCATCCGCACATTCTTCTGCGATCCGCTGGCTGGGATGGTAATGCAGGTTTTTGACTCGATAGGCTACTTGGGGCGAGAATTTCAGCTTAACAATCTCAACTTCATCGTTATAGAAGACCCCCCAGCTGCAGCCAATATGCTCAGTCAGAGAAAAATCCTTGGGATAAACAAACTTCTCACTGTCACGAACATTAAGGTGTAGAATCTGATCCACCCTAAAGGTTCGATTCTCACTGCTTCCCACCTTGTGCGCTATCAGGTACCAAACATTCCTTTTACTTACCAAGCCCAAAGGTTCAAGTAATCTTTCTGATTCCTCCCCATCGTTGTTTATGTAAGTTATCTTAATCCTGAAGCACTCGCCCACCGCTCCAATCAATTTACCTATTAAGTTCCCGAACTCCTGGGGATTGGCCAGGGTGTCCCCCAGTACATAAATTCGCTCTTTTAACACCTTGGAACGCTCAGGGAATCCATTGAAAAACGATTTTTCTATTTCCTCTTTGGCTCCCAGGGTAGCTTCATCCAGCAATGTATTTCTGTAAAGCAGCATACTGGCATAAACTGCGGCTGCACTTTCAGCGGTTAAACTCGGAAGGTAATCCTCTGTTAAGCGGTATTTTTTCCTCCCGGTTTCCGATCGGTCTATTGCGATACCTGATTTTTCTAATTCCTCCATATCCCTGTAAATCATGCGTTTCAAGGCAGCTACTTTCGGTATATAGTTCCCGCTGTCCATATATAATTTGATGTAGATTTCTTGAATAGCTTTGAAAGTTAATCCACCATAAGGAATCGCTTTATGCAAACACCAATAAAGGTACAGCAGCCGCTCTGCCAGCTTGGGCCCATCCTTTCCCTGGGGCAGACTATTAGTTAAGAATTCCTCCACCTCATCTTTTGTCAAGCGTTTACCGCCTTGGCGAAGCAGGAACTCTCCATTTATACACATTTCCGGGTCATCCCCCAAGCCTGATAGCAGACTGTACAGGCTGGCTTCTTTTCCGATTTTTAAAGCCTCCATTACATCCTCTTGAGGTAAATCGGGATTTTCCATCATGTAATTCCTGAGCCTGATGGTACTTTCAGCCATCGCTGCGGTACGGTTTTTCTTAAACACTTAATTCGCCACCTGATCAATAGTAGATTAGGCATCGCTTAGCTCTTTCATCAACTCATCAGCAGTATAAGCTCGGCCAACGCCTTTCTTCTCAATTTCTTTTTGTACTTTTTTCTCTTCTGCCTGCCGGCAAAAGTTTATTTTTGTTCAACACGTAGTAAACGCAACTCACGTTCTTGTTCGCGTTGTTTACCTTCCACGTTATAAAGCATATGGCGAAAAGAATCCTGGCTAGCTTCGATTCGAGCTAGAGTGTTTTTAATGCTAGCAAAATAATCAAGCGATACTGCACGAGCATCAAAGAGGCCACGGACCTTCTCAGTAAGATCGGTTTCCATGCGAACCTGGCTGGCATCAATTTTATCA
>JAQUXM010000108.1:0-3976 GCA_028692415.1 Syntrophomonadaceae bacterium
CCAGAATATTCATAAACACCTATTGTATGGGTTAATAATCAATTATTTGTCTAAATAATCGAGAAATGCCTTGACTTATTCTACCATCTCTGGTACGCTTTTGTTGAAAATAATAAATATACATAGAGAGGAGTTGTATTGGACATGCTTAAATCAACTGGGGTTGTAAGAAAAGTTGACGAATTAGGTCGTATAGTAATACCTATAGAATTGCGCCGCACGATGGGTATTGAGGAAAAAGACGCCCTCGAAATCTATGTTGATAACGAGAAAATCATCCTCAAAAAATACGAACCGGCTTGCATATTTTGTGGAAATGCAGAAGATGTTGCCAATTACAAGGGCAAGAACATATGCAAAAACTGCTTTACCGAAATAGGCAAACAGGTTATTTAATACATAACCCGTTATTATTTATCTGTTTTTTCGATAAAATAATTGTAAATTAAAGATTTAGCAATTTTGTATTCCCGGGCCTTCATCTTGAAGGCCTCTTTTTTATCGACTCCTGACTTTATTAGCTGTTCAACTTCTTCACAGACTTGTTCCAGCGATACTTCTTTAATTTGCTTTGGCTCCGCGGCAATCAAAACACATATTTCCCCCCGGGGGGGATGGGCTTGAAAATGTTTTAACATTTGAGCGGCGTCAGCCCGTTTGACTTCTTCGTGTTTTTTGGTCAGTTCCCGGGCTACTGCCAACTGCCTTCCCGCTCCCATCACCTCGGCAATATCCTCCAAAGTATCCAGAAGACGATGGGGAGCTTCATATAGTATTATCGTTCGGGTCTCGCCTTTGAGTGCCTCGATGCTTTCTTTGCGGGGCTTGCGCTTGTTAGGCAAAAATCCGGCAAAAAGAAAGGTGCTGCTGTCCATTCCGGATATGACCAGTGCAGATATTAAGGCCGACGGACCCGGTATAATCTCCACGTTCAAGTCCGCTTCCAAGGCTCTTCTGACCAGTTGCTCGCCAGGGTCAGAAATCCCGGGCATACCTGCATCTGATACCAGTGCAATATGCTTGCCCTTGCTTAGTTCCTCCAACAGGTAATCTTCCTTTTGACGGCTGCTATGTTGATGATAACTGGAGAGCGGTTTTTTGATTTTATAACGATTAAGCAGTTTGAGGGTTTGACGAGTGTCTTCACAAGCAATCATATCCACCTTGCGCAAGGTCTTTAACAGTCTTATGCTGACATCTTCAAGGTTGCCGATCGGGGTGGCACAGATATATAGTGTTCCGTTTATAGTCACCGCACCTCCCGTTTTAGTAATTTGTAACTATTTTTCATATATTTTCTTAATTTCCTCACTGTAAATGCCGGGTTTTTGGTAGATTATAAGCGGTGGGAGGATGGTGAGTTTCCCTTTGGCGTTTTTTTCTGCTTCCAGCAACAGCAGATTAGCAGCCCGGTCAGCAAAAGGATGAACCAGTCGCAGCCTGCGGGGAGCAAGCTTATAATCAGCCAGGTTTTCCATAATCTCCACCATACGTTCAGCCCGGTGAATAATCGCCAGTCTTCCATGGACAGCCAATATATGCGCAGCCGCAGCCAGTATTTCCGGCAGTTCAATCTCTAGCTCGTGGCGGGCTATGGCCTCCTCCGGGTTGTCGTTCAGCAATCCTTCCCCCTTTTTCCAAAAAGGGGGATTACTTAAAACGAGTTCCGCAAATCCCGGGCTTATAAATTCTTTAATCCTTTTTATATCGCCTTCCATGATCTCAATACGCTGGCCCAGCCCGTTGTACGCTACACTGCGGCGGGCTCTCGCCGCCATGTTGGCCTGTAGTTCCACCCCGGTTAGGCAGAGGGTTGGCGAACGATGCGCAAGCAACAACGGTATTACCCCGTTGCCAGTACCCAAATCTATGGCCTGGTTTACTCCCTTGAGATTAACAAAATGGGCTAATAGTACGGCATCCAGGGAAAAACGATACCCCTCCCGGGCTTGGATCAACTTTAGGCCCCCAAGCACAAGATCATCGATGCTCTCGTCCGGCTGGCAGGTCCATACTGTATTCACCTTCACTTTTACTCCTTTTCCATAAAGGCTACACAAAATAAACATTCGCCATCTCGAACCTGTCCAAAAGCCATAGGACAGACATGATAACCCTCATTATATAAACGTCCCAGATTATCATAGGCCTCGCCTTCAATCTTGAGACTGTAGGAAAGCGGCAATTCTAGACTCTCTCTATCTTTTAATATATCTTTTTCCAGGTAGGCTACTCTTTCTTTCAATTCACCAACTTCAAGAATCAGTTCCCGGATTATCATTTTCAGTTCCTGGACGGTTTTTTCCATGCTTTTTCTCCCCGTTTCTACGACCATCATATAATTCTGATTCATATTTCAGGCAGCACATCAAGCGGCCGCAAATCCCCGATATTTTGGCAGGATTAAGGGATAAATTCTGTTCTTTGGCCATACGTATGGAAACCGGAGCAAATTCCCCCAGGAATGAATTGCAGCATAATATCCGCCCGCAACTGGCGATTCCCCCGACCATCTTGGCTTCATCCCTAACCCCTATTTGCCGTAACTCAATCCGGGTTTTAAAAATCGCTGCCAGGTCTTTGACCAGTTCCCGAAAATCAACCCGTCCCTCGGCGGTAAAATAAAATATTATCTTACCCAGGTCAAAAGTATACTCAACATCGATCAGGCGCATGGGAAGATTGTGTTCCTTGATTTTCTTTTTACACACTTCCATCGCCTCTTTACCCTTCTGCTGGTTGTTTTCATAGGCCGAAATGTCTTCCGGGGTAGCCTTGCGGATTACCCTTTTTAAAGGAAGCACCAGCTGGTTTTCACCCAGTTCCCTTTTGCCTAGCGCAACAATTCCGCATTCTATCCCACGAACCGTTTCAACTATTACTGCATCCTCCGGTTGCAGGTCAAAAGCTTCACATTCAAAATTATATATTTTCCCGGCCGGCTTAAATCTTACTCCAACCACCCACACCAAAATGTTAACCTCCTCCGTTATTTGAATGCCTTCCATAATTCATATGATATATTCATGTTAATAAGCAATGAATTGACATTAGTCCGGTAATAAGTCTTTAAAAACATTATCCTCTCGATGGCCTCCATCAGCTGCAATGTCCGCGCGTCCTGAATCAGTTCCGCTATCCGCCGGCTGCCTGAAAGGGTTAACAGTTCTTCCCTTCCGGTCTCCTTAAATATATTAATATCTCTTAATATTGTCACCAGCATATTGCAAATTAAATCGGGATTGTGCTCCATTTGCTCAGCCGCGTTGAAGATCTCAACCCTCCGGCCCCCGGCCATTTGCTCTATAATCGTGCCGGCTATACTCCATATTTCCTGTAAAGCTTCTTCCTCGACAAAACGACCAGCCAAAGAAATACTGCCTTGTCCGAGGCAGGAGGCATTCTTGGCCTTTTCAGGTTCAATTCCCCTGCTCAGCAAATAATTCTCAATTTCGTGGTCCAGCAGGGGAAAAAAGCGCAGCAACTGACAACGTGACATGATCGTTTCCAAAAGGTTGCTGTCATCTGCAACCAGTATTATCAAGGCATAATCAGGTGGTTCCTCCAAGGTTTTTAAGAGCGCATTGGCGGCTTCCTGGCTCATTGATTGACTGTCCCTGATGATTACCACCCGGCGAGCAGCCCGGTAAGGCTTTAATCCCAACCAAGGTTCCATTTCTTTGGTAATTTGCTCTTTGCCAATCAAGGTTTTATTTTCGAGCCGGTTAATGATGAGCAGGTCAGGATGCAAGTTTTCTTTGAAATAAAGCCCCGCATCCGGGTCCCCGGTTTGAATAACCGTGCGTGCCAAGGCTTCAGCCGTGAGCATCTTCCCAATCCCGGCCGGTCCCAGGAAAAGATAGGCGTGGCTGACACTGTTATGTTTAACGCTTTTTTTAAGCTGTTCTATAGCCCTATTCTGTCCTACTATAGCAGAGAAATAATCCATATATCACTGAATTCCTTTAGATATTTC
>JAQUXM010000108.1:4076-6634 GCA_028692415.1 Syntrophomonadaceae bacterium
TCCTATTATATCATTAAATCAACTAGCATCCCCCTTATTTTATCCAGTGCTTCAAGCACTTCAAGGGGCTCCTTCTTCTTTTTTAAAAAATCTTCAATCAACTGCTCGACTTCTGAATTAATAGTAGCAATAGTCGTCAGCATGGTTCTGCCCCGCCGGTTCCTGCCTCGCTCCTGTTTGAGCAGGTAGGCCTGGGCAGTCGCTTCCTGCAAAAAGTTTTTAACCCTTTTCTTGTATAACATCAGGTCATTAATATTCAGGTTCCGGTTAAGCTTCTCCCCCAGTCGCTCCAATTCCTGAAGGATTTCATCCATTTTGAACCGGCTGGCGGCTTCCCGGTGCTGGGTTAACTCCTGATCAAAGCTTGATTCAGAACCGCGCTTTACCCCCCTGACATCAGACTTGCCCAGTGTTGAATAACTGCCTATATCTTTCTTATCCCGGTCTATTTTCATAAGCTGCTCCTCATCGTTTCACGTGAAACATTTTGTTTCAGCATCAATAATGGTTCTATATAGTTAATTGCCGCAGCCAGTACCTCATCGAGATTTCGTCCCGCATCTAAAACCTTTATCCGCTGCGGTTCCTGCCTGGCCATATGCAAATAACCCACCCTGACCTTTTGCTGAAAATCTATCCCTTCTTTTTCCAAGCGGTCGGGAATATTTTTTCCTCTTCGCCGCAGTCCTTCTTCCGGGCTTATATCGAGCAAGAGGGTCAAATCCGGTTTAACGCCTCCGGTACACAAGGCATTCAACGCCTGCAAAAAATCAAGGTCCAGTCCTCGCCCATAGCCCTGATAAGCCAGGGTTGAATCCATGTAGCGGTCAGCCAGTACAATCTTGCCATCCACCAGGGCAGGACGAATGATCTCATCTACCAACTGACAGCGTGCGGCACCATAAAGCATCGCTTCCGTTCGAGGCAGCATGGCCTCATTATTGATGTCCAACAGCAGGGCTCTTATCTTTTCTGATATGCTGGTACCACCGGGTTCTCTGGTACTTATGACCTGATATTGGCCTAGATAAGCCAGCAACCCCTCTTTCAAGCTGCTTTTGCCGCAGCCGTCGATTCCTTCCAGGCTGACAAATACACCCGGCTCTTTCATATGTATTGCTCCATTCATCGTTCTTCTTGGATTTTCATTCGATTACCTTTAAATAATTCAAGCTGGGATCATGCGGTCCCTGCAAGTGGACTCGGCTTTTTTGCAAAAATTCCAGATAGGAAAATATCTCCGGGCTTATTAATTCACCCGGCAACAAACAGGGAATTCCCGGAGGATATGGGGCCACCATCTCAGCCGCGATTAAGCCTTGACTATCTTTAAGTCTCACCGTTCGGGAGGCCGCCATAAAAGCTTCCCGGGGTAAAAGGCTTAGCTGGGGCCAGGGAGGCAGTTCCAATCTTAAGCCATCCGGTTGCTTTCCGGCATATTTGCCGGCAATGTCCTCCAGGCTCCGGTACAGACTTTCCCAATCCGCACGCTCATGAAACATGGACATCATTGCCAGTATAAACTTGTTATCTGCATGTTCGACCTCTATTTTATAGCTGTCACGCAAAATCTGCGCCAGTTCAAAACCATCTATACTCAGGCCTCTGGGTATTATCAAAAGCTTGAGGGGATCTATCTCCTTAAGCCCAGGAATCTGCTGCATTTCTGCCTCCCCATGGCAATCCAGCCCCTTAAGCTGTTGAATCTTCTTGCGGTATTCTCCAGCCAAATGCCAGGCTCTATCCAACAAGGCTTCACCACGTTGGCACATAAGTTCACGCGCCAGGTCAAGCGACGCCAGAATAGGATAAGACGGACTGGTCGTAGTTAATAGGCTGTATGCCGCAAATACTTTATCCCGGTTTGGAAAATCCTTGCCCAGGTGCAGGCAAGCCCCTTGATTAAGAACCGGCAAAGTTTTATGCAAGCCATTTACCACCGCATCTGCTCCGCATTGGAGCGCAGGCCGGGGATAAGCCCGGTGAAAAGGAAAATGCCCCCCATGGGCTTCATCCACCAGCAGCAGCGCATTCGCTGCATGGACAGCCGGTTCAATACCCTCAATATCACAGCTGCTTCCATAATAACTGGGGCTGGTTATAAATACGGCTTCTGCATCAGGATTCTCCCCCAACAGGTCCTCAATGTCTTCACTGAGCACCGTCAGGGCAACTCCCAAAACATGATCTATCTGACCCGGTATATATACCGGGCTTGTCCCGGCCAGGACCATGCCGCCAAAAAAAGAACGATGCGCATTGCGTGGCAGCAGGACCTTGCCGGAAGGAGGCTGCATACTCATAAAAAGCGCATGGATTCCCGATGTAGCTCCATTGACCAGAAAAAAGCTCTCCCTGGCCGCATAGGCTTCAGCCATTAACAAAGCTGCTTCTTGGATAACGTTACGGGGCAGGTGCAGATCGTCCAGTCCTGCTACTTCAGTCAAATCCAGGCTTGCCAGGGTACTCAACTCTGGCACCAGCATACCTCTGCCGCCGATATGCCCAGGCATATGCAGGCGCAATTTTTTCTCTTTACAATAGTCTTTGACTGCAGC
>JAQUXM010000108.1:6734-8367 GCA_028692415.1 Syntrophomonadaceae bacterium
TTAACCCTATTTTATATTAAAAACTCCCCTCAAACAAAAAATAGGCACTTGCTGCCTATTTCCATATCCTTTTTATCAGCCTGATAAGCTCCTGGTAAGCTTTTGAACCGGTATCACAAGTAAGTATTTTCTGTTCACAACCCCGGCAGATAAATCTCCGGCCAAACTTTAATACACCGCAAATGCCATCCTCCGGCACCTCTCCACAGATGGAACAACAAGGCAGTAGTTTACCAGGCTGTCGTTCGCTTTGACGGCAGGGATTATTTATGTCCATATTTCAACAATCCTTTTTGCTCAAGTATCTCCATCATTTTATGGATTGATACTACAGCATCATAATGTATCTTAGCTTATGCCATGATAAAACAAAGGGTTACATCGCGGGGCATTCGCTATTGCCCTTTAAGCATCGGAAGAAACTGCGGAGCAGTTTCTTCCGCACCGCTGTAACGAGGCGGGGGATTAGAGTTTTGTTAATAGAAACCCGACCGCGTAAAGAAGCAGGTAGCATCTTTTCGCCTCGTTATAAGACTGCCTTCAGCACTATGCCAAGGGCCTGGCTATAAAACAAATGCTTACGTCCCCGGATACCATTCATGAATGATCTCTATATGCGCACCTCCAACTCTACCTTTGAAATCCAGCCACCACTTGTTGCTGGTTTCTACACATTAATCCCCCTTGATCAGTCCCCGTCCGGACATCTGCTCTGCGCATCGTATTTCAGAATTAATTTTAAACAAAAAAGGTCTTGTAATTATTTATTACACATCGTAAACTTTAAAGTAGTTAAAGTTGATATTTTTTATCCACATTAAGGAGTGCTCTTATGCAGCTTACCCGCCAGAGTGAATATGCAATCCGAACCATGCTTGAGCTGGCTGCTCTCCCTTACGGAGAATTGCTGTCAAGCAAAGTTATTTCGCAACGCCAGGATATTCCGGAAGACTTTTTAAAAAAGACCGTCCATCTGCTTTCACTGGGAGGCCTGGTCAGCACACAGCGAGGAACCCAAGGCGGAGTACGGCTGGCCAAAGCTGCGGAGCAGATTACCCTGGCTCATATTGTTGCTGCCATAGAAGGCCCGATAGCGATTAACCCCTGTTTGGCCCCTGGCTATTTTTGCCCCAATCAAGTTACCTGCCCGGTTTCTCCTATCCTGGCCCGGGCTCAGGCGGCGTTATTGGCAGAATTGAACAAACAAACCCTGGCCGATTTGGTAAAGCAAGCTTAGTTGTAAAGGAAAGATTATTTTTCCCCTTATAGTTGATAAAGGAAGTCCATTTAGTCTTGATTGCATTTTAAATGAATAAGGAGGTCGAAAAAATGTATTGTAACCAGTGTGAACAAACTTCCAAAGGAGTGGCCTGTACCGTCACCGGGGTCTGCGGAAAGAAGCCAGAGGTGGCGGCATTACAGGATATCCTGCTCCATGCCCTCAAAGATCTCGCCGTTTATGCCACCACAGCCCGCCAGCAGGCACTTGCCGACCGGGATGTAGATCGATTTATGGCAGAAGCACTCTTTGCTACGCTTACCAATGTCAATTTTGATCCCGAAGCACTCTATGACATGGTAAAAACCTCTGCTGGGCTGCGGGAAAAACTGCGGCAGGAACTTGCCAGCAAGG
>JAQUXM010000109.1:0-5591 GCA_028692415.1 Syntrophomonadaceae bacterium
CCACTGAGAATATTGCCATGTATTTTTATAATCGCGTAGAGGATGTCTTGCAAGAACTGCGCTTGGGGTTGATTCGCCTGAACCTCTGGGAGAAGCCAACCCAGGGGATTCAGGTAATAAACCGCAACACCAATCTGGATGAGGTCATACACCAGGCCGGCCTGGATAAACAGATGGCTGAGGAACAGGCGGCTGCCACGCTTGAACTGGAAGCTGAAGATGCCATAGGTCTGACCGAGGGGGAAAAGAAGGTAAAACGCCCTCCGCGGGTATTGCCCCCGGTATTCGCCGGACCGGTCCGGCCACCTTATACTGGCCGCCAATACCTAATGGCGGTTGTTCTGATTACCGTCTTTGCCGTGCTTGCTTATCATAACGTACTTTGGCCGCCGGTTGAACAGCACTATCCCTGGGGATCGGATACCTGGGGCCACTTGTTTAAAGCCGAGAATCTCTACCAGGAAATATTGCAGGGCAACTATTACCCGCAGTTTACTGAATACTGGTACAACGGCAGCCAACCCTTCCGCTATTGGGCACCTCTGCCTTATTATGGACTGGCCTTGCTCCGTGCCATCAGCGGGGATATTTTTATCGCCGGCAATTGGTACATATTTCTCTGCGCGCTTTTTGGCGCTTTATCCTGGCTATTGCTGTCCAGACGCATGGGATTATGGCCGGCTGTCATGGCAGGTCTGATCTGGCTGGTATGGCAGGACAATGTTAGAGTGGCCTTCTCGGAGGGCAATATACCTCGTATATTGGCAACAGCCCTGCTGCCGCTGTTATTTGTTCTTTTCCTGCATATTCTAACCCATCCCAAATCATATAAAGGGATTGTTGCCCTGGTTTTGATGACCCACTTGATTGTTTTATGCCATGCCATGATTGCAGCGGTATATGCGATTTGCCTGGTGATATTCGCCTTTTTCCTTTGGGTTTTCCAGGGTTCACGAGTGGGGGATTTTGTGAGTGGTACCGTGTTTTTAATAATCGGAATAGCCTCGGCCTCCTGGTGGTTGCTGCCCAGTTTGAGCGGTGGTATTACCGGGATTGATGCCCAGGCCGTTAAAGAAGTAATTCAATTTGTTCCGGCTAAAGTATCCTTAAACCCGCTTTATCGTTTTAGCAACGTGGAAACCTTCTATTGGGGAATTGCCTTAATTATTGCCTTGTTCGCAACCTTTGTGAGCTGGAAGTCTAAGCCTGCCTGGGCCAAGAGTGCTGCAGTATGCGGAACCATCCTGGTCATCATTACTTTTCCGATCGTGCGTGGCGTCTACATTACTCTGCCTTTGAGCCACATGCTGTGGCCGTTACGTTTCAGTAGCTTTGCTGCTATGGCCATTCTGGCGGGTGCCTTTACCTTTCATCTGGAGGAAAAACGCTCTTCCTGGCAAAAATCACCGTATGTTAATGGACTAATTATTGTAATATCGTTCGTACTGTTATTCTCGGATTGTTTGATCTCTTTTAGAATGCTGGCCCACAACGGTACCAAACCCTTTGATATTATCCAGAGCGGAAATTTTATTAAAGGCCAGCCAGGCTGGCGCGTAGCTACCATTGACTTAAGCCAGTTGGGTTCAGCCCCCTCATTTGCTTTTTCGGAGATCTCCGGTTTGGAGCAGGTTTTCGGCTGGGCCTGGCAGGGAGCGGTCACTTCCAAGAATATCATGCTGCTCAATACCGGACTGGAGCAACAATATTATGCCTTTCTTTTCCGTTCCTGCGTTGATTTGGGAGCGACGGACCTGGTAGTCAAGGAAGATATAGTTACTGATCTAAAGGCTTTTCGTAATGCTGCAGCGCAAGCCGGCTATAAAATGGGTAACAAGTTCGCCGGGATCAGCGTTTGGAAAAACGTTGATCACCCTTATATGGTCGAGAAAAAGCCGCGGTGTCTGGTGATCGGCAAGTACGGGGGGACGATTGCCCTTCAGTTCCCCGAGGTGGAAATGGGGATTTCCACATATATCGATGATTATTCATTAACGGAATTAAAAGATTATTCGATGATTATACTCAGTGGTTCCACCTGGTACTCCAAAAGCCGTGCCGAGAAAATAATTAGCGATTATGCCGCTTGGGGAGGGAAGGTTTACGTGGAAATGGCTGGCATGCCGGAGAATGTGCTGGCCAAACAGCCAGAATTTTTGGGGGTTTTTGGCGAGCCGGTAAGTACCAAAGGTGAAATCGAGGTGTGGGGCTATGACAAGAAATATGTGCTTTCACCGGTCTGGGACAAGAATCCGGATTGGCGGGCCTATGTGCCCATGGCTCTCGATAAAGTGGAATTGGAATTCTCCTATTATGGCAATCAGGCCCCTATACTGGGTTATAAATTGATTAATGGACAGAAGGTTTGGTTCATGGGCAATAACATCACATATCATGCCTTTAAAACCGGCAACACTGGAAGCCTGAAGATGGTAAAAGATATTTTGGGACTGCAAACCGGCTATGAAGCCAGCAGCCTGATACCTTTGGGCAATTATGAGGCCAGTGAAAAGGGGTACCAGATGAGCTACAGCATGAACCGTGACTTTGAAGCAGTGCTGCCGATATCTGCCATAGACGGCATGAAGGTTACTGTGGATGGCAAGGTGATAGAGAAGGGTAATTTTGAAAACCTGCTGAAGCTGAAGCTGCCGTCCGGTGCTCACAATATAGCTATAAGCATTGAGAAGACGCCGATCTATATGTGGGGACAAGGGTTAAGCCTGATCGCGTTCGTATTATTGGGGTTTGGGGTCCTTTACGTAAGGAAAACAGGTGAACAGCCATGAAAAGCTGGATAAAATACCTGTCGCTTGCCGCTGTAGTCATACTGGTTATCCTGAATTGGCCGCCCGGTACCTGGCTGGTCCCGAATTGCATGATGGATGGGGAATTCGTCGATTGGCGGGGCCGCGCTCATCTAAGTGATGAGGAAGGGGATGGCCGTTTGGGATGTGACTTGAAGGAGATCTCCTGGGGTACCAATGAAAATGACAGCAATATTTATTTTATGCTGGAGAGAACCCGCCCAGACCCCATGACGGCCCCGTTGGAATGTAAATTATTCTTTGATATTAACGGCAACGGCAAGTATACCAATCAGGTCGACAAATATGCAACTATCTCATACTATCCTCGCAATCAAGATCGGGGAGATGTTTACATAAGCCTTTATGCAGTAACCGGAGAATTATTGGGGAAATACAACGGCAGCTGGGGTGAGGGAACAAGCGATGGGGCCAGCCGGTTCGAGTTTTCCATTCCGATGGATGTTCTGATGCTCTATCCCGGGCAGGCGATGCGCTTTTATCTCAATGATGCCGGGGGGCGCGATGACCGTTTGCCAAACCAGGGTGATATACAATGGGCACCTTTTCCCCTGGTTCGCAAGAGTCCATCATCTATTGCCCTGGCTTTTTTATTCTGGCTGGGGATTACGGTGTTCTTCTATAAGAACCGGCTCTGGGTATTTTACTATATCTGGTCATCGGTTGGCCTTTGCTGTTTGCTGGTTCTGCTTTTTCATGCTTCGCTGGTTGAGTATCACCTGGAGACCTATACGAGTTTGCTTCTACACGACTTGCTTTCGTATTTGGGCATAGTAACCTATATTTTTGACCGGGCTCCGGGGACCCTGCTGGTTTTAATCAAGATTGATACCAGCTGGACCACCATCTCAATAGATATTGAAAATTCGGGATTGGTGGAGATGTGCATTATTTTCTCCCTGTTGCTCTTTTACCCTATTCACCGTCCGCTTAAACGGGCGGGCATGGCATTAGTAGGAGCCTTGGCGGTTTATGCCATCAACCTCGCGCGCCTGGCCATTGTAATCTTGCTTATCCACACCTGGGGCAGGAACATGAGCTTTGTTGCCCATACCGTTTTTGGCAGGTTATTCTTCTTCATTATGATAGTAGCTCTTTACTGGCAGCTGATTACCAGGCCATCGCTGGAGAAAATACGGAGGCAGATCCAAAATGATTGAAGTCTGGTTTGAAAGAGCCATTGGTTTTGGGTTGTGGTGGGGCATATGGCTTATGGTGCCTTTGCTGGTTGATGTGTCCACAGCCCTGGTTTACTTTGTGAATTTTATAATGAATAGAAACCGCAAAGAAGAAAAAAAGGAAGATCTAAATTACTATCCTTTTGTGACGGTCGTTATACCGGTTCATAATTCGGCCGAAACCCTGGGCCAGTGTTTGTACTCGATTGCAGAACAGAGCTATCCATCAGAGCATATTCAAGTTATTTGTGTTAACAATGGCAGCGAAGACGACAGTTTTGATGTTTTTCACCGGTTTTCCTATGAACACCCGGAGATGTCCGTAACCTGGACTTCCCTGGATCGTGCGGGAAAATCCATCGCCCTTAATGCCGGCATGTATGCCGGCAATGGAAGCTATATGATGAATGTTGATGCCGATACCTGGCTGGATTATGAGGCGATATTAAATGTGGTCAAAACCTTTGAGAATGATCCAACCCTGGCTGCCGCCACCGGTTCGGTAAGGGTGGATAAAATCCTTGGCGAAGGTACCAGCTTTATGGATATGATAAACTACTGCGAAGTAATCGAGTATATTGTGGCTTTCGATATCGGCAGGCGTTACCAGGATCTTAAAAATGCTATCTTTACTTTGTCTGGGGCGTTTTCCATATTCCGCCGCGACATTATCCTGCAATCGTTTCTCTATCAAACCAGAACGGTATCTGAAGATACCGATTTGACATTTAATATCCGCAAGGCCATTGAAGATAGCGGCGGCCGGATTGGCTTTATAGCGGATGCCCTGGCCTATGTGGAACCCATTGAATCAATGAGCCGGCTTTATTCCCAGCGCCTGCGCTGGCAGCGCGGTGAGGTTGAGGTAACCGGGGTTTACTACCAGAAGATTCCTGGTATTCGCGCTGCTCTGTTCGATTTTGTGGGACGCATTCTGATATCTGACCATACCCTGGCGATCTTGCGTCTGGCCTGGACATTTCTGCTGCCGTTCTTGTACTTTCTGGGCTATCCATTACCAACCATCGTGATCGCTTTGATAGGTATGTTCGTGTGTTATTTTATTCTGGAGGTTTGTACCTTCTATATCGCCTATAAGGGTTCCACCGAAGAATATCAAGAAGAACTGAAAAGAATATGGTGGATTGTCTTCTTCATGCCCTTATACCGCTACCTGGTCTACTGGTTTCGCCTGGCGGGCATTATTGGGGTGCTTACTGAAGAAAAGAGTTGGAAAACAGAAAATCCGGTCATTTTACTGCAAAATATTGTGCGGGAAAATACCAAGGATGCCATGGAGAATATAAACAATTGGAGAGGAAGGTCCAAGGATGAATAGCAACCTGATGTTTTTATTATCATCAGTTATACTGGGAGCGGTCGGGCAGGTGCTGTTGAAGATGGGGGTTAACCATCTTGGCCGGATAAACCTCAACTGGCCGGCCTTAATCCCAACCATATTCGATATCTTTACCAATATATGGATCATTACCGGTATATGCTGCTTTGTGAGCAGCATGATCTTATGGATCAAGGTAATATCAGGCATGGAATTAAGCAAGGCCTATCCCAGTGTCAGTATTTC
>JAQUXM010000109.1:5691-8363 GCA_028692415.1 Syntrophomonadaceae bacterium
GATATTGTGATTGCTTCCAGATTTGTCAGCACTGGCAAACAGATTGGGGTTCCTCCTATTCGCAGGGTATATAGCCTGGGAGCCCGGATGCTTTTGTCGATATTTTTTCCATTAAAAGGGGTTCGAGATTATACGGTTGGTTTCAGGGCCTATCGAACCAGCCTGGTGAACCAGGCATTATCCCAAACGGAGGAGGGCTTTTTGACTTTTCGCAGCTTTGCAACCAGTGTGGAAATATTACTTAAATTTATTACTCTTGCCGATAAAGTAGTTGAAGTTCCGTTAGTACTCCGCTATGACCAGAAAATAAGTCCCAGCAAATTAAGAACCTTGAATACCATTCAAGACTATTTTAGGCTTTTTATGCTGCCTAAACAGAAGTGCAAGCTGGGGCGTGGGTTGAAGATTAATTGAGTGTAAATACATTTGAAAAGCATAATCTGATTCCTGATTTATTCAAGCTTTTAAGTGTCTGAAACCTTTATTAAAACAGCTTTCCATATGTTATTTATTAAGTCTCTAAGCTGTTCAAGTCTGAAAGCAATGATTATCATCATTAAAAATGAAATAATTGATAAGCCTACCCCTGTCAGTCCCACCCAGGTCATCCCATACTTAAATGATACCTGGTGCTTTCCAGCCGGTAGTTTGACGAGCAGTAAGTTTTCCATATTATATACTTTCAGGGGAGCACCATCAATTGTTGCCTTCCAGCGTGGGGCATAGGTAACAGAGACCACCACCGGTTTTGCCTGTTCTGTATTATAGGAGAAGCTAAATCCGTTATGATACCATTTATTATTAGATACTGGGAAGGGTGGAGGCAGGATACTTTTTTGGGCATCTGATCTGTTGACTATTTGTTCCAACAAGTTCTCGATTTCCTTGCTGTCACTTGATGTCGCCAGTCCACCCCTGGTCCATTTGACTGATGACTCCAAGCGCTGTCCCAGAGCCAAGCCTATAAAGTATACGCGGTTCCCATTAACATTTTTACAGCCCACCACCGGTACGTGTTTCTCTCCAGCAATCATTTCCATCCATACTTCATCCAGGTTTCCAATCGCAGCGGCCTGTCCAGATGGATCAGGTTCCAAAAGGATTTCCTGAGTAAACGGACTTTCTTTAGTGGGTACCAGTTTGGAATCTGCAGGGATCGATTCCCAATATGGATATGTATCGAACAAGGGCAAGGTTTTGGATCGTCCCATTTCAACAATTACTGTTTTGCCTGACCCAGCCAACTCCTCGATCATATTCTGCAGTTTACTAAAATCCTTTACCTCGGGTTCAGCCAAATATATAAGTTTGAAAAGTTGCAAGTATTCTTTAGTATAATCTTCCAGTGAGGTAGAATAGCCTTGAACCATCCAGGGGAAGGCCATTTCCAATCCTGGAGCTGACTTACCAATAACCAGGGCATTACGGTTTTGTACCATGAAGTAAGAAGAGGGAGAGTTGTTGAAATAAAGAGTTTTATCGGATTCGGTTTTAATAATGCTAAACCCCGATTTTTCAAGCGCTTTTTTCAGTGAGGTATAGCGGTTGCTAACCAAGATCGAGCGTACATTCCAATGGTAAATATTCTTCATCACATAATCATTGAATTTGGCATAGATGGCAGTATTATGCAGCCAGAGGCTATACATATGAGGCGTTCCCTCGATATTCCAACCGTCCGTCATATTAAGATTATTCGTCATGGGGAAGTATGATATTTCGGAACCTAACGGCATAAACCACGCAAAACGCCCATTGTCGAACGCCTGCTGCCGGGTCGGGACCTGATTTATCCCAGATCTCAAATCATCGTAGGTTTTAATGTCAATGACAAATGAAGGACTTACATCTATCAGTACGACATAAAAGAAAAAGGTAATGACCGCACAACAAAGGAAACAGCTGATAATAGTCCGGCATCTTATTGCAAGTTCTCTAAAAAAGATGGCACATAGTAAAGCTGCCAGCAGGGAACTAAAGCTCAGTATTCTGGAGGGAAATAAGCTGCCACTCATAGGAATGTATTTATAAAACGGAATGTTATCACCAAGTGACAGGATAATCCCGAATAAAAGGGCGATCAATAAAGAAATAGTAAGGTTCTTAGTATTCAAGAGATCATCGCTGGAGTTGTATTCGGGTTGTGGGTTTTTTAGCCATAGAACGGTCAACAAGGCAACTGACATTATTGACAAGCTGAAATAGTAACCGCCGGAACGGTTCATAAGAGGATTGAACCAATCTATATTTGCTGTGTATAATTCCCGGGCAGCGTATGTCAGTACATATGGAACGCCAGGATTTTCAAGCTGGGTGGCTCCGGGCATCCACCAAAAAGATACCAGACCGGCACCAAAAGCCACTGCCGTTCCCCAAAAAAGAAAATCAATGATATTTATTCTACGTAGAATGAGCATTACAAAAACGAATACAGCCAACCCAATGCTGATAAGCAGGGCATGCATAGCATGAGAGAGTATCAGCAGGGAGGTAACAATACAAACCGACATCCATCTGAACGCACTTCGTTTTTCCAGGAACAATAGGGTGCAAAACAGGAACCAGGGTGTTAATGCAATAATAGGACCCTGTGCAATCGAACCTTGACTTACTATGGTTCTAATCAGATAAGGTTGTACAGCATATAAAACCGCACCTCCTATGCCAACAAA
>JAQUXM010000014.1:0-11518 GCA_028692415.1 Syntrophomonadaceae bacterium
AAAGCATTGTTGCGGAAGTGGCTCAGTGGTAGAGCATCGCCTTGCCAAGGCGAGGGTCGCGAGTTCGAATCTCGTCTTCCGCTCCAGAAAATTATACCTCGGCAGTTGCCGGGGTGTTGTATTTTTATTTGAATTAGGGTAAATTCTTAGGAGGGTTATACTGGATATGAAAGGGAATCCCAGAGTGGAATCATAGCCGCAGGAGTACGTGGAATAGTTTTTCTAAAATATGAATAAGTTAGGAGGAGCATAAGTGCAGGCAAAATTAGAAAAGATAGAAAATAGTGAGGCCCATATTGAAATAGAGGTAAGCAATGAAAGAGTAGAAGAGGGTCTGCAACAAGCCTATCGTAAAGTTGTTAAACAGGTTAGCATCCCTGGTTTTCGTAAAGGGAAAGTGCCGAGAGAACTCCTGGAACGCCATTTTGGCAAAGAAGTGTTGCTCCAGGAGGCTTTGGAGTTTATTGTTCCGGATGCTTATGAAAAAGCCATTGAGGAACTGGATATTGAGGTCCTGGCCCAACCGGAGTTTGACTTTCCGGAGATTGATGGAGACCAGCCGTTTACCTTTAAGGTTCGGGTAGCCGTAAAACCCGAAGTCAAGCTGGGTGATATTGAAGGAATTGAATTATCGGTTCCCGAATTTCCCGTCAAGGATGAAGAGATCGAGCAGAGATTGGAAGATATGCGGGCGCGCTACGCCCAGGTAGTGGAAAAAGTCGATGAGGCTGCCAGCCTGGGAGATACGGTTACTATCGACTTTGAAGGTTTTGTGGATGATGTTCCTTTCGACGGCGGCCAAGGAGAAGATTATGCACTGGAGTTGGGTTCCAATACCTTTATTCCAGGTTTTGAGGAACAATTGCTGGGCCTTAAAACGGGAGACAGTACAGATGTAAAGGTTACCTTCCCGGAAAGCTACCATGCTCCGGATCTGGCCGGCCAAGCTGCAGTCTTTAAAGTGGAAGTTAAGAAAATCGAAGGAAGGCAATTAAGAGACCTGGATGATACCTTTGCTCAGGAGGTTAGCCAGCTCGACACGATTGCTGAATTGCGCGATGATATTAAAAAAGAACTGAGTGATATGGCCGAATACAAGCGTAAAGAACTCATCAAAAACCAGGTCATTGAGAAGGCCCTGGAAAAATGCGAAATAGTAGTTGCTGATGCGGTAGTTCAAGCCCAGGTGCAACACATGCTGCAAGAATTTGAACAGCGAATGTCTTTCCAGGGTATAAGCCTGCAACAGTATTACCAGCTTACCAACAGCAATGAAGAGCAATTCAGCAATAAAATCTGGCCGGAGGCCGAGAAGATTGTCAAGAGCAATTTTATGCTGGAAAAACTTATGGATGAAAAAGGGTTTGAAATAAGTGATGAAGAAGTAGATAAACGTATCGAAGAGATTGCCCAGAGTATGAATGTAGATATTGAAACGGCCAAAGAGAATCTGAGTGATGCTATGGATAAGGTTATTATAGGGCTTAAGATGGATAAAGCGCTTGAGCTTCTGATTGACAGTGCCGTTGTTACGGTTAGTCAAAGCGAAGATCCGGTAGTGGAATCAGTGGAGTAAAAAGAATAGTATAACTGGAAATAGTAAATAAAAATGAAAGGTGGGAAATAATTTGTCATACCTGGTACCAATGGTTGTAGAACAAACTAATCGAGGCGAGCGATCATATGATATTTATTCGCGTTTACTTAAGGACCGGATAATATTTTTGGGAACTGCAATAGATGACACGGTAGCCAACCTTATTGTTGCGCAGCTGTTGTTTCTGGAAGCAGAAGACCCGGACAAGGATATATCGCTCTACATCAACAGTCCGGGAGGTTCGATAAGTGCCGGCTTGGCAATTTATGATACCCTCCAGGTAATCCGGCCCTGTGTATCAACTATTTGTGTGGGTTTAGCCGCCAGTATGGGAGCATTCCTGCTGGCTGCCGGTGAAAAGGGCAAACGTTTTGCTCTGCCGAATGCGGAGATCATGATTCATCAACCTTCAGGAGGAACTCAAGGTCAGGCTACTGATATTGAGATTCACGCCCGCCGCATAATTTCCATGAAGGAATCACTTAATAAAATTTTAGCGGAGCGCACCGGGCAAGCATTAGAGAGAATCCAAAAGGATACAGAAAGGGATTATTTTATGTCTGCATCGGAAGCCAAGGAATATGGTATCATAGACGATATATTAAGTAGTCCAAAGAAGCCGAGCAAGAAATAACCCCTACTTGAAGAGAGGTGGAGTTATGCACAAATACGGAGAAGAAAAAGGACAATTGAAGTGTTCTTTTTGCGGTAAAACCCAGGATCAGGTTAAAAAGCTGGTTGCAGGCCCTGGCGTATACATTTGCGATGAATGTATAGAATTATGCAATGAAATTATAGAAGAAGAACTGGCCGATGATTTAGGCTTGGATTTGGGGGATATCCCCAAGCCCCAGGACATCAGAGAAATTCTGGATGATTATGTAATCGGACAGGACCGGGCTAAAAAGTCCCTGGCAGTTGCGGTTTATAATCATTATAAACGGATAAATCTGGGTATGAAACTGGATGATGTTGAATTACAAAAGAGCAATATTATGATGCTGGGACCTACGGGCAGCGGCAAGACCTTGTTGGCCCAAACCCTGGCCAGGATTTTAAATGTTCCTTTTGCCATAGCTGATGCTACTTCATTAACAGAAGCCGGCTATGTAGGTGAGGATGTGGAAAACATCCTGCTCAAGCTTATCCAGGCAGCCGATTACGATATCGAAAAAGCCGAAAAGGGTATAATCTATATCGACGAGATCGACAAGATTGCGCGCAAGACAGATAATCCCAGTATTACCCGTGATGTTTCCGGTGAGGGTGTGCAACAGGCGCTTTTAAAGATTCTGGAAGGAACGGTGGCCAGTGTTCCTCCCCAGGGAGGCAGAAAGCATCCGCATCAGGAGTTTATTCAGATTGATACCAGCAATATATTGTTTATCTGCGGTGGAGCCTTTGAAGGCATCGACAAGATTATTCAGAATCGGATCGGCCAAAAGGTAATGGGATTTGGTGCCGATATCAAGGTGAAGGAAGAAAAGAAGATCGGGGAAATCCTGAATATGATTCTTCCTCCAGATCTGTTAAGGTACGGCCTGATTCCTGAATTTGTAGGCCGGGTGCCAATTATTGTAACGCTTGAAGCCTTGGATATCAGTGCTCTGATCAGTATATTGACTGAGCCCAAGAATGCTCTGGTTAAACAATATAAGAAGCTTTTTGAACTGGATGGCGTGGATCTGGAGTTTATGGAGGAATCCTTACAGGCTATTGCTGATGAGGCGTTGCGCAGAAATACTGGAGCCAGGGGCTTAAGAGCCATCATTGAGGATATTATGCTCGAGGTAATGTATGAAATTCCTTCGCGCCTGGATGTAACAAAAGTCGTAGTTACCCGAGAGGTGGTAGAACGCAAGGAAAAACCTTTATTGGTAACCATGGATGTCAAGAGAAAAGTGAACTGACAATCCTTAAGAAAGTAAAAAAGGAAGTAGCGCATATGTAATGGGGACATTACCGCAAAGCGGTTGTGTCCCCGTTTATTATTTGGGATATTGTTGTCAAAAGGTTGTGCCCTTTTTAAATATTATAGGAAAAGGTAGCGTATGCTGCCTTTTTTTACTGCCTTGATCGATTCATTCAAAGCATGGACTAAGGGAATAATAGAACGAGGCAAGAAATATGAACGGCAACAGGTTTCGTTCAGCTGCCTCGTTGCAGCGGTGTGAAAGAAACTGCTCGCGCAGTTTATACGGATGCTTAAAGAAACTCAAAAGAAAGGGAAAAAACATGAACGATTTTTTTGTGCAATATGCCGGGATTCTCTATTTAATACAATTAATATTTGCTGTAATTATCGGGATATACTTTTGGAATCTCCTGAAAAATCAGCAGAGCCAGAAGACCGTAATAGTCAAGGAAGGAGAAAAAGAGAGCCGAAAACTGAAACAAATGCGTAACATCAAGCTCTCCGAGCCCTTATCCAGCCTTACCCGGCCATCGCAATTACACGAAATTGTCGGTCAAGTTGAAGGGGTAGATGTTCTGCGGTCAGCTTTATGTGGTCCCAACCCCCAACATGTAATTATTTACGGCCCCCCGGGAATTGGAAAAACCGCAGCCGCCCGGCTGGTTTTAGAAGAAGCTAAAAAAAACCCGCTTTCGCCATTTCAAGGAAATGCCAAATTTGTGGAAATCGATGCGACCATAACCCGCTTTGATGAGCGGAATATTGCTGATCCGCTGATTGGTTCGGTTCATGATCCTATTTATCAAGGGGCTGGCTCGATGGGGGCGGCCGGGATTCCCCAGCCCAAGCCCGGCGCATGCACCCGGGCCCATGGCGGTGTTCTATTTATTGACGAAATCGGAGAACTCCATTCTTTGCAGATGAACAAGCTGCTAAAAGTTCTGGAAGACCGTAAGGTAATACTCGAAAGTGCTTATTACAATGAGCATGACAAGAATACCCCGCAACATGTTCATGATATCTTTACCAATGGTTTGCCAGCCGACTTCCGTTTGGTGGGTGCTACCACCCGGATACCCGATGAACTGCCTCCAGCCTTGCGCTCACGATGCCTGGAAATATTCTTTAAACCTTTGGAAAAGGAGGATGTTAAAAGCATTATAGCTACGGCTGTAGAAAAAATTCAATATGAAGTTGATGACAGTGCATTGGAAGAAATAGCTAGGTATGCCGGTAATGGCCGGGAAGCGGTTAACATAGTTCAACTGGCGGCTGGTATGGCCCAAATGGAGAACTCAAACCGCATAGATTTGTTATTGGTAGAAAAAGTTTTAAATAACGGACGCTTTTCCCCACGTTATGAAGTGAAAATTAGAGAAAAGCCGTTAAAGGGTGTGGTCAATGGTTTGGCTGTATCCGGGGCCAATATGGGTATATTATTGGAAGTCGAATCAGCCTGTATACCTGTAGAAGCAGGAAAAGGCCGATGGACAGTTACCGGAGTGGTGGAAGAGGAGGAATTTACCGGGCATGATCGTAAATTTACTCGTAAAAGTATGGCCAAGGGTGCGGTGGAAAATGTTCTTACCGTCTTACGGGCGAATTATCAGCTTAACACTGCCGATTTTGACATCCATTTGAACTTTCCTGGCGGCGTGCCGGTAGATGGGCCTTCAGCAGGAATAACTATGGCAACCTCTATTTATTCAACTCTTAACAACAAGCTGGTGGACAATACGATAGCCATGACGGGAGAGATTTCAGTCCATGGCAATGTCAAACCGGTGGGCGGGGTTATCAGCAAGATTGAAGCTGCCCGCCGGGCAGGTATAAAAACCGTGATTATTCCTGCTGACAACTGGCTGGAGATATTTAAAAGCTTCCCTGATATCAAGATACTGCCCGTTCATGAAATAGATGAGGTACTGGTACATTCACTTCTGGATACTTAGTACTGCTC
This sequence comes from Syntrophomonadaceae bacterium, assembly GCA_028692415.1. GTDB lineage: Bacteria > Bacillota > Syntrophomonadia > Syntrophomonadales > Syntrophomonadaceae > JAQUBU01. The sequence continues at coordinate 5,473 of JAQUXM010000014.1, forward strand.
CGCAGTTTCTTCTGATGCTTAAATTTGCCAGAGTTGAACCGTGCATCCTTGCATGCGTTTAAGACATATAGTAGAATGAACTTGCTTGGGAGGTGTAATTAATGCAAGAAGAAAATCAAAGCAATATTCTGCGCGAAATACCCATGTTACCTCTTAGAGGGGTGCTGGTTTTTCCATACACGGTTATTCATTTGGATGTAGGGCGCAAGAAATCCATAAATGCTATTGAAGAAGCTATGCTTTCTTCCAAAGAGATATTCCTGGCCACTCAGAAAGAGGCTCAGACGGATGAACCTAGCGAAGAAGACATCTATGAAGTTGGTACGGTGGCCGAAATCAGACAGATATTAAAAATGCCCGGTGGAACGATGCGCGTTTTAGTTGAAGGTCTTTGCCGGGCGGAGATAAAAGCTTATTTAAGCAATGATAGCTATTTGAAGGTTCAAGTTGAAGAATTGAAAGATGATAAAGAACGCAAGAATGCTGAAATTGAAGCATTAATGAGGACACTGGTTTCTCAATTCGAGCAATATGTGAGAGTGAGCAAGAAAATACCACCCGAAACCGTGGTTTCGGTTGTAGCCATTGAAGAAGCAGGACGACTCGCAGATGTCATCGCATCTCATCTTTCACTAAGAATACATGAAAAACAACATGTATTGGAATTGAAGAATGTTATCAAACGGATCGATTATCTGTGTGAACTTCTGGCAAAAGAGATGGAAGTTCTGGAATTGGAGAGAAAGATCAATATCCGGGTGCGCAAGCAGATGGAAAAAACCCAGAAAGAATATTATTTGCGGGAACAAATGAAAGCTATTCAAAAAGAACTGGGTGAGAAAGATGAGCGCAGCAGTGAAGTAGAAGAATTAAAGGAAAAGATTAAAAAGGCGAATATGCCTAAAGATGCTGAGCAAAAGGCTTATAAGGAACTGGAAAGACTTGAGAAAATGCCGCCGATGGTTGCGGAGGCCGTAGTGGTACGCAATTACCTGGATTGGATCCTGGCTTTGCCCTGGTCAACCGAAACTAGAGACCGGCTCGATTTGAAAGTTGCCGAGGATATTCTTAATGAAGATCATTACGGCCTGGAAAAACCTAAGGAAAGAATTCTTGAATATCTGGCCATACGCAAGCTGGCCAAGAAAATGAAAGGGCCGATTCTTTGTCTGGTAGGCCCTCCGGGAGTAGGGAAAACCTCTTTGGGTAAATCGGTAGCCCGTTCGCTGGGGAGGAAATTTGTACGCATGTCATTGGGCGGTATTCGGGATGAAGCAGAAATAAGAGGGCACCGCCGGACTTATGTAGGTTCGATGCCGGGACGTATTTTGCAGGGGATTAAAACGGCGGGTTCAAAAAACCCCGTTTTTCTTTTGGATGAAATCGACAAAATGACTATGGATTTTCGTGGTGATCCAGCTTCAGCACTGCTTGAAGTACTCGATCCGGAACAGAACAGTGTTTTCAGTGATCATTACCTGGAAATCACCTTTGATTTATCCAAGGTAATGTTTATTACCACAGCCAATTCTGTTTATAATATTCCGAAACCGCTGCTGGATCGGATGGAGATCATTGAAATAGGTGGTTATACCGAAGAGGATAAATTGCACATTGCGACGGACTATTTGGTGCCCAAGCAGATTAAAGAACATGGCTTGAAAGAAAGCAATATCAGCTTTTCTGAAGCTGCTCTGCGTAAGATAATTCGTGAATATACCCGCGAAGCCGGAGTGAGAGGGTTGGAACGGCAAGTTGCTGCCATTTGCCGTAAGGTGGCTCGTCAGGTTGTAGAAAACAAGGACACTTTTGTCAGTGTTAGCGGTAACAATACCGGAAAATACCTGGGGGTTGGCCGGTTCCGTTATGGGGTGGCCGAGAGTGAAAACCAAATTGGCGTTGCTACCGGTTTGGCCTGGACTGAAACCGGGGGAGACATATTATCTATTGAGGTAGCCTTATTAAAAGGGAAAGGGAGTCTGACCCTGACGGGCAAACTTGGTGAAGTAATGAAAGAATCGGCCCAGGCGGCTTTGACTTATGTTCGCTCGAAAGCGGAAGTTCTAGGTATAAAAAATGAAATACGTGATAAATATGATATTCATATCCATGTCCCCGAAGGGGCCATTCCAAAGGACGGGCCTTCGGCGGGTATTACGCTGGCTACGGCCCTGGCTTCCGCCATGTCGGGAATTGCCGTAAAGAATAATATAGCCATGACCGGGGAAATAACCTTGCGGGGCCGCGTTTTACCCATCGGCGGGTTGAAAGAAAAAGTTCTGGCCGCGCATAGAGCAGGAATAAATACCATTATTTTACCCATCGACAATAAAAAGGATTTAGCCGATATTCCAGCACCGGTAAAACGAAAAATGCGTTTTGTTACCGTTAGCCACATGGATGAAGTGCTGGCTGAAACCCTGGTTAAAGTAGAAATGACTGGTTCAGGTGAAGATTATAGGGATTTGCTGCCCAAACCGGAAGTGATTGACGATAACCTGGTTAAACCGGAGATTAATAAAGATTTATGCTAGATATTAAGAAGGCTGAATTTCTAGGGGTATTTGTTGATATTAATCTTTTGCCAGAAGGCGGATTGCCGGAAATAGCTATTGTTGGACGGTCTAATGTAGGTAAATCGTCATTGATCAATAAGCTGGTCAACCGCAAAAAACTGGCTAAATCTAGTTCGACACCCGGCAAGACCCGGACTATCAATTACTATCTTGTTAATGAACAGTTTTACCTGGTTGATTTGCCGGGCTATGGTTATGCCCGGGTCAGCAAGAGTGAAAAGCGCAAATGGAACCAGATGATGGAGAATTATCTGGCTAAACGTGAACAGCTTAGAGGGGTAATCCAATTGGTCGATGTACGCCATGCTCCCAGCGAAAATGATGTTTTGATGAAAGAATGGCTGAGCCATCATAATATACCAATTTTAATTGTTGCCAATAAGCTGGATAAAATATCAAGGGGAGCCAGGCAGAAACAGTTTGCAATTATCCGTAAAGCGCTGGATATGCAGGAGGATGAACCGCCATTGGGTTTCTCCGCGCAAAGTGGTGAAGGAGTCGAAGAACTAAAGACGGCTTTAGAGGAGATATTAAACTTCGTGAGGAGTGAGGGGTAAGGGGTTAAGTGAAGGATTGCAGCCACTTAATATATCTACCCTCCATATGAATGGGATTAGTTCTGTGTTTAGGGTTTTTGAAAAAACGAGGATTATGAGCCGTATAAAGCTCTTAATCCTTGTTTTGCTTTTAACGCTCTTTATGGGGAATATAACGAGGCGAAAAGATGCGCCCCCGCTTCTTTAAACGGTCGGGTTCCTAGTTGTAGGTTTTAATCCCCCGCCTCGTTGCAACGGTGGGTTAAAACGAAATAGGTGGATATTGAGGGACGGATAAGCTGTCACCTTACCCCTAACCCCTTACTTACTCTTTTTCTCATGTAAGTTATAAGTTCTTTTTCATTATCGCCGCTGAGGGAAGCAGTAAAGTCGTCCAATCGCTTAGTTAATTCATCAAGTCCAGCTGCTTCTGCCATTAGTTCTCGAGGCGTACGGCCTGCCAACTCATTTTGAGGAATATCCAACCATCTTTCACATTCCTTGTCCTTTAAAACCATAAACCATAAATCAGCCAGTTCCAGCGGCGGAGGCTGGAGCAGAAAACGGTTGTTCAGGTTAATAAAATCTTTTTGGGGCAATATTGCCTGCAGCAAACGGCGTTGTTCAATAATATCCTCCAGTGTTTCCGCAGCACTTAATACAAACGCATCTCCCAGCGCGATTCTAACATAACCGTAAGTTTCGCGGGTGGGTTTAAACCATCGGAGGCCTTCTGTTTCATGATCTAAAGCGTAGTCCGGGCTGGCCAGCAAGCTGTCTGATACCAGTTTGATTTCTTCTTCATTGACATTTATGCTTTGAATATCATTCATATTGATCAAGACTTTCCTAAAGGCATGATCAAAGATCCCGTACAGAACCTCCCCGTTAAACTTTAACACATTTACCGCATCTTCCTTATAGAGGAAAACCCGCAGATACTCAAAATGTTCTTTAATAAAATCCTTTTGACCGGACTTGTTATCACTCAGTAAAACCATCCCTGAAAAGACACTATTCCCGGTCATTCTGACGAGTCTGCCTAAAATAAGAAGCGGTTCTTCAGCCATATCGGCATCCCACGGTTCCTTGAGCAGTACTTTATATCGATTGGTCGTGAATATATCTTCCACATCCAAGTACATGTCATCGAAACCGCTTACCTCATAGACGGACAAATATGAAAAATTAAGGGCAGTTAAACAATCTGCCATGGGGAGCTGCATATAATTGCCGTTTTCTTTTAGGTAATGAAAGCCCAGGGTTTCTTCTTCGTCACTGGTTTTATCAAACCACAGCCAGTCGGAAAGCAAGCTTTCATGTTCCGCAGGCAGAGACTTTTCTACTGCGAAACGTAAAAATTGCTCCTGGGTGGATTTCCTGATTTTTTTTATCCGCTGCCCGTAAAACTGGTCAAGCTTTATTTTGATGGCTGTTATCAACTGAGTATAGCGGGTAAAAGGGTCAGTGCTGAATTCGCCCAACTCTTCCAGAACGGCGCAGCATTTCTTATATTTTTTACCGCTGCCGCAGGGGCAAGGGTCATTCCGGCCAATTGAGGTGTATTTCATAGATTGCTGCCTCCTTGACTAGTTTTCAAAGCGTGCTATGATAGTCTCTCCACCTTTGACTTTTTGCCCGGGAGCCACTTCGATTTTGGCATCCAAAGGCAGGTATAATTCAGTACAGGAGCCAAACCTGATGATTCCAAAGCGCTCGCCGGTCTGCAATTTATCCCCGGGTTTGGCCCAGCAAACGATTCGTCTGGCTATTATACCGGTTATTTGTATTACCAGTATTCTCCCATACTCGGAGATTAATCCAACGGAATTACGAGCATTCATGGTTCCGGCTTCTTGCTTGTAAGCGGGCAAGCACAAGCCACCTTTTTTATCAACCCACTCAATGGTCCCTGCAAGGGGTATGCGGTTTATGTGCACATTAAAAAGGTTCAAGAAAATCCTTATTTGTTGAGTTTCGCTTTGCAGGTATTGATTCTCATATACCTTGTTTATTTCCAATATCCGGCCATCAGCCGGGGCTACAACCAAATTGCGCTCCCCGGGAAAATACCGTTCAGGGTTGCGGAAAAAATAGAGGCAAAACAAGGTGAGCACCAAGGGTATTAGCGAGAATTTATAAAAAGGACTAAGGTATACTAGAAGGGTAATAAGCGCAAAGCCGGCAATGAAAGGCCAGCCTTCCTTGGCAATAAAGCTTTTGTGCATTAATTCATACGCTCCCGAATTTAGTCTTTGGCTTTTCTATATGAAGGGCCAAAGTTAATTATACAAAAAACCAAGTAAATTGTAACTAATTATGTTGTTATTTACTCAACTTTCGCAGTTGACTGCTTAATGCCAAAGAAACGATTGCTTTGCAATTCTGTCATAGCAATGACAGGGCGATGGCTCCGTTTGCAATGACTTGGGTACTACCGTACTGTAATAAGTCAACTGCGTAAGTTGAGTTATTTATAGGTTAACAAAAAGTATTTAATAACTTGCACTATAGGGAATTATTTAAGTAAAATTTACATTATACAATGCGGCCTATTTTAAAATAGAAATAGAATGCTATCATAAATGGGGACATTCCCCGAGTAATTGCCTGGAACCAATAAGTAGTAAGGCAAGGCCATAAAAGCAATTGAGAAATAAATCAAAGCAATTAAGGGGTGTGTCCCCTTACACCAAAATGGGGACATTGCCCGAGGGATTGCCTGGAACCAATAAGTAGTAAGGCATTGCCATAAAAGCATATGAGAAGTAAATCAAAGCAATTAAGGGGTGTGTCCCCTTACATTAAAGGAGGAAATTATAATGTCGACAGCCCGGAATCTACCCAGTGTTTATGAACCGGCCAGTGTGGAAAACAAATGGTATGAATACTGGAGAAGCAATAATTATTTTGCCCCCAGTGATGATTATAATA
>JAQUXM010000014.1:11618-15537 GCA_028692415.1 Syntrophomonadaceae bacterium
AAGGAGGAAATTATAATGTCGACAGCCCGGAATCTACCCAGTGTTTATGAACCGGCCAGTGTGGAAAACAAATGGTATGAATACTGGAGAAGCAATAATTATTTTGCCCCCAGTGATGATTATAATAAGAAGCCCTTTTCGATTGTGATGCCCCCCCCGAATGTTACGGGTTCTTTGCACTTGGGACATGCCATGGATGCGACTCCCCAGGATATTCTGACGCGATGGCGCCGGATGCAGGGCTATAATGCGCTCTGGTTGCCTGGCACCGACCATGCCGGCATTGCCACGCAGGCTAAGGTGGAAGAGAATCTGGCCCAAGAGGGAATCAGCAAGAATGACTTGGGTCGGGAGAAATTCCTGGACCGGGTCTGGGAATGGAAGAACCTTTATGGCAATCGGATTACCAATCAGTTGAGCTTGATGGGCTCATCCTGCGACTGGAGCCGTGAGCGTTTTACCATGGACGAAGGCTGTTCTAAAGCAGTACGGGAAGTGTTTGTGAATCTTTTTGAAAAAGGATTGATTTACCAGGGGGATTATATTGTCAACTGGTGTCCGCGCTGCAATACGGCGATCTCCGACATTGAGGTGGAACACGAGGATAGTGAAGGCCATCTCTGGCATATCAAATATCCGATTGCGGATTCAGATGAATATTTAGTGGTGGCCACTACCCGTCCGGAAACCATGCTGGGTGATACCGGGGTAGCGGTAAATCCCGAAGATGAAAGATATAGTAAGCTGGTAGGAAAAAAGGTTTTGCTGCCTTTGATGAATCGCCTGATTCCCATATTTGCAGACAGTTATGTCGATCGGGAGTTTGGTACGGGGGCAGTAAAGGTAACTCCGGCGCATGATCCCAACGATTTTGATATGGGCTTAAGGAATAATTTGGAACAGATCATCATTATGGACAGTCATGCGGTAATGAATGAAAATGCCGGTCCTTATCAGGGATTGGACCGTAAAACCTGCCGCCAGCAGGTCATCAAGGATCTGGAGGCCCAGGGCTTGCTGCTGAAGGTGGAGGTTCACAACCATGCGGTGGGGCATTGCCAGCGTTGTGATACAGTGATCGAACCGCTGGTTTCCAAGCAGTGGTTTGTTAAAATGAAGCCGCTGGCCGAGCCGGCTATTGCCAAGGTTCTTAATGGTGAAATAAGATTTGTGCCGGAGCGCTTTACCAGGATATATATAAGCTGGATGGAAAACATTCGCGACTGGTGCATTTCCCGGCAGTTATGGTGGGGGCACCGGATTCCGGTCTGGTATTGCCAGCAATGTGGAGAAATCATCTGTAGCAAGGAAGATCCTCAAAACTGCCCGAACTGCCAGTCAAGTGAATTGCAGCAGGATGAAGATGTTCTGGATACCTGGTTCAGCAGTGCCCTGTGGCCGTTTTCAACCCTGGGTTGGCCGGAAAAGACCAAAGACCTTGAGTATTTCTACCCCACCAGTGTACTGGTAACAGGGCGCGATATTATTTTCTTCTGGGTAGCCCGGATGATTTTTTCGGGCATTGAACAAACCGGAGAGGTGCCTTTCCGAGAGGTTAACATTCATGGTTTGGTGCTTGATGGGCAGGGACGTAAGATGAGCAAATCTCTGGGTAATGGCATTGACCCGATCGAGGTAATAGAGAAGTTTGGTGCCGATACTCTGCGTTTTTCCTTGATTACCGGGGTAACACCGGGTAACGATGTACGCTTCAACTGGGAAAAGGTTGAGAATACCCGCAACTTTGCCAATAAAATTTGGAATGCATCGCGTTTTGTGCTGATGAACATGGAGGGCTACGAGCTGGCTGAACTGGATGAAGGCGGATTGGAACTGGCCGACCGCTGGATTTTGTCCCAATTGCAATCTACCATAGCTGAGGTTACCCGCCTTTTGGAAAGGTATGACTACGGGGAAGCGGCTCGTTCGCTTTATGAATTTATCTGGGATGAATTCTGTGACTGGTATATTGAACTGGCCAAAAGGCGGCTTTTCAATGCTGGCAACCCGCAGGCCAGACTGCTGGTGCAAAATGTTCTGCGTTTGGTACTGATGGATATACTGAAATTGTTGCATCCTTTTATGCCTTTTATAAGCGAAGAAATTTATCAATATCTTCCCGGCCATGGTGAAACCATCATGCGCGATACCTGGCCTGTGCAAAATCCCCAAATGCTTTGGCCCCTGGCGGTCGAGCAAATGCAGTCGATTATGCAGCTTATCCGGGCTTTGCGAAATATTCGGGCCGAGTTTAATATTAGTCCGGGCTCACCAATCAAAGCTATTATGCTGGTGAATGATAATGCAAGAGCTCAGGTTATTGAATCAAATCGGAACTATATTATGCAAATGGCTAATGTATCTGAGTTGCAGGTGCTTGAATCCCTGGATACCAAACCGCAACAAGCAGTCTCCGCACTTACAACGCTGGCCGAAATTTATGTCCCGCTGGAGGGGGTAATAGATGTGGCCAAGGAAATTCAGCGGCTGCTTAAAGAGATGAAAAATGCAGAAAGTGATGAAGAAAAAGCGCTGGCTAAATTGAATAATGAAAAATTTCTGGCGCGCGCGCCTCAGGAAGTAATTGCAAAAGAAAATGCCAAAGCTGAGGAAGCTAGAATAAAGAAAGAGGGTATTGGACAACGACTGCAAATACTGAAGAATTCATCAGAGAAAAGCTAAGCAAAATCAGCAGTCCTGGCATACAACCGGGATTGGCGAAAATAGAAAATTTACTGGCTGAGATGGACAATCCCGAAAAAGATTTGCAGTTTGTGCATATAGCGGGAACCAATGGCAAAGGTTCAAATTCCTTTATGATGGCCGCGTTGCTCAGACAGGCAGGGTATCGGGTGGGGCGTTTTATTTCGCCCCATATCCATTCGTATAGTGAGAGATTTGTTGTTAATGATGCCCCAATACCCAATGAATTATGGCTGGCTTATTTGAATTTGATAGAAGAAAAGATTGAGCATATGCAGAATAAGGGCCTGGCCAAGCCCACCGAGTTTGAAATACTTACCGCCCTGGCTCTGCAATACTTTAAGGATATGCAGGTGGAGATGGCAGTTCTGGAAGTTGGAATGGGGGGGCTATATGATTCTACTAATGTCATAACGCCAAGGGTTTCCGTAATTACCGGTATTGCTTTTGAGCATACCGCATATCTGGGTGATTCGCTGGAAGCAATAGCAGCCAACAAAGCCGGAATAATAAAGTATAAGGTACCGGTGGTTATAGGGTCCATGGATAAAGACGCCCGGCAGGTTATTGAAACGATAGCTTTGCAGCAGGAAGCACCGGTTTTTGAAAGCTCCATGGTAGAAGTAATTGCGCAAGACTGTCCCGGTATAAATGGCAGGGTGCTTGATATAAAGCTTGCCAGTCTGCTAATCAAGGATCTGTTCTTCCCGCTGCTGGGTGAATACCAGTTAAACAACCTGGCAACGGTGCTCACTACGCTGATAGCCCTGGGCCAGGAGATTTTCCCGATTAATGAAAAAATGATTAGGAACGCTCTGATGGATTTAAAAATCCCCGGTAGGTTGGAAATTATCAGGCAGCAGCCAACCGTGGTCCTTGATGCTGCCCACAATCCCCAAGCTGCTCAGGCACTTGCAGGGTCTCTGGCAAAGATATTTCCCGGCCAGCAAAAAGTTTTGCTTTTGGGGGTGCTGGATGACAAGGATGCCCAAAATATACTTGAACCACTGATTGCCGGGACAAGCGTATTTATCATAACACGGCCCGCAGGACCCCGGGGTCAGGAATGGCAAAGGTTAAAAAGCCTGCTTGAGCAGCTAAACCTGGATAAATCAGTTTATTTGGAGGAGAATATAAATAAGGCGGTTGAATTAGGGCTCGCAATGACCGGAACAGATGAATACCTTCTGGTGGCAGGGTCTTTCTACGTACTGGA
>JAQUXM010000014.1:15637-39552 GCA_028692415.1 Syntrophomonadaceae bacterium
TATTTAACCAAGGGTTAAGCTATTATTAACAGATTCTTAACACAGGGTTAAAGTTTTTATTTGTTATAATGAAACTAATAGAGTGTGCGGAAATTTGAGGAGGTATCAAAGTGGTTTTTAAATTAAAGCCACGGGAGGATAAGTTTTTTATATTTTTTGAAGAACTTGCAGACGCTATCTGTGAAGCTGCCAATATTCTACAGGACTTCTCCCGCACGGCCAAAAAGGCCGAAACCAAGCTGGAATTGCTGACCGAAATGGAGGAAAAAGGTGACAAGATATTATCACGGGTAATGAAGGAAATAAACAGTTCCTTCATAGCTCCTTTTGACCGTGAAGACATATTATTGTTGGCGCGCGAGTTGAACAATATTTTGGATCATATCCAGGGTTCCATGGAAAAATTCGTTATGTACAAGGCCGATCCTCCCAAAGAGCCCAAGTATGTTATGAAACTGATTAGTGTTATTGCGCTGGCTGCTCTTGAAATTAAGGATGCAGTTAAAAAGCTTCCTGAGGTCAAAACTAATCATAACGGGATTGTTATTGCATGTGATAAGATAAGGGCTTATGAAAATGAGGGCGATTACCTGTATAGAACAGGTATTGCCCTTCTTTTTGAGGACAGGGAAAATGTAATCGAAATTATCAAGTGGAAAGAAATCTACGAACACTTGGAGACAACCCTGGATTATTGCGAAAACGTCAGCAATATTATTAAAGGGATAACGGTGAAATATGTTTAGCCTAACGGTACTTGTTTTCATCGTATGTCTTGCTTTATCCTTTGACTTTATTAATGGTTTCCATGATACTGCGAATGCCATTGCCACTTCAGTATCAACTAAAGCTCTTTCCCCTCGCGCTGCAATAATGATTGCCGCCAGCTTGAATTTTATTGGTGCTCTTAGCGGAACCGCTGTGGCTACAACCATCGGCAAGAGCATTGTGGCCCCAGAAAACGTGACCTCGCTGGTTTTAATAACTGCCTTGATTGGTGCTATTTTTTGGAATTTGTTTACATGGTATTACGGTATTCCCAGTAGTTCTTCCCATGCGTTAATTGGCGGCTTGATCGGCGGAGTCGTTGCGGAATTTGGTATTGATAGTGTTATATGGCATGGCTTTTTTACAATATTGACCGGTTTGATACTAGCCCCTATTATTGGATTGCTGGCAGGAAGTATGGTTATGACGTTGCTGTTTTGGGTATTCAGGCAGGCTTCCCCGGCGAAGATTAATAATAATTTCCGAAAAATGCAGGTCTTATCGGCAGGAATGGCTTCATTTGCCCATGGTTCCAACGATGCGCAAAAATCCATGGGCATTATTACCATAATGTTGGTCAGTGGAGGGTTTATCAATACTTTTCATGTCCCCTTCTGGGTGGTGGTATCATGTGCATTGGCTATGGCTGCTGGTACGGCAATTGGCGGATGGCGAATAATCAGGACTATGGGCGGGAAAATATTTCGCATTGAACCGATAAACGGTTTTGCCGCCGACTTTACCTCGGCAGTCGTTATTTATTGTGCCAGTCTCTTAGGTGCTCCGGTAAGCACCACCCATGTAGTATCTTCTTCCATTATGGGGGTCGGAGCAGCGAAACGAATGCGGGGAGTTCGCTGGAATATTGCCCGGCAGATTTTAATTGCCTGGTTCATAACCATTCCTTCAGCGGCCCTGGCAGCTATCATCATTTACAATGTACTCAATTTATTTCTATAATGTTGATATGGGAGTAAAATGAGAAGTCAAACCTTATATAGTCCCCAGGGGGTAAGTAAATAATGGGGAGATTCAGTCGGATCTTACGCTTAAAGATACAGGGGATGGTGAATAATTAGAGATATAACGAGGCGAAAAGATGTCCCCCGCTTCTTTAAGTGGTCGGGTTCCTATTAACAAAACGGGCGGCGGGTTCTAATCCCCCGCCTCGTTGCAGCGGTGCGCAAGAAACTGCTCCGCAGTTTTTTCCGATGCTTAAAAGATTTTATAAGGGGGAACGATGATTGAAAGTCTATAAAATTCCGGAAGCCACGGTAATGAGGCTGTCAATCTACTCCCGATATCTAAGACAGTTGATGGATGAAGAAAAAGAAACCATTTCGTCCGGCGAAATAGCTATCGGTGTAGGTGTGAGTTCAGCACAAGTTAGAAAAGACCTGGCCTATTTTGGGGAATTCGGAACACGCGGAGTAGGATATAAGGTTGAAGAATTATATGGGTATTTAATGAAGATTTTAGGTTTGGACCACAGGTGGAATATTATCATAATCGGTGCCGGTAAACTGGGTTCGGCCTTTGCTCTGTACCAGGGTTTTATGGACCGGGGTTTTACTATAAGTGCCATTATGGATGTTGACGAGAAAATAATCGGCACCGAATTGGAAGGTGTTAAAATTGAAGCCATGGACGTTTTGGAAGAGCGGGTTAAGGCACGAAATATTACGCTGGGGGTAATAACGGTACCGGCATTTGCTGCTCAGGAGGTAACTGACCAGCTGGTGGCTTCCGGGGTAAAAGCAATTTTGAATTTCTCCCCCAGGGTGCTAAAAGTGCCTAACGAGGTTATTTTACGCAATGTCGATCTTTCAGTAAACCTGGAAGTTTTGAGTTTTTACTTGGCCTTTAATCGCTAGTCATACCATTCTTTCTATAGTTTCGATTTATACATAATTCAATTCCGCCAGGAAAAGCATTTAATCCATGCTGTTATATCTTACAGTGTGGATTTTTATGCATCGAAAGAAACTGCGGGGCAGTTTCTTCCACACCGCTGCAACGAGGTGGGGAATTAGAACCCGCCGCCTGTTTTGTTAATAAAAACCCGACCGCTTAAAGAAGCGGGGGACATCTTTTAGCCTCGTTAAATTCATAAAAGGCCTATGCCGGAGGATAGCTTGTTTTTGCATAATACTAATGCTAAACTTTAAACAACATCTAGGGTCTTGGAGGTAAAACTGTGGCAAATCGATCACATTCCCATCCGAACTGGCAAATCCTGCTTATTTTACTGGTGCTGGGAGGAATCATCGGCGGTTGGATAGGGGATGCTGTGTTAAATGTTTGGCCGGGTTTAAAAACTTTAGGTCAGGTTCAAAGTGTAGGCCTGCCTTCCTTTAATTTGAACCTGAGAGTATTCACTTTGAGCTTTGGATTCATGCTTCATGTTAACTTTTTCACCCTTTTGGGTTTTGTTTTAGCATATATCGTATACCGGCGCTGGTAATAAAGAGGATATTATTGCATGAAACGAATTGTTTTGGCATCTCAATCACCAAGACGCAGAATGCTAATGGAAATGCTGGGTCTTGATTTTGTTTCTATACCAGCGGCTGCTGAGGAGTCTTTTTTTCCGAATGAACAAGCGCAGACTGGAGCTGAAAGAATAGCCAGACAAAAAGCGCTTTCAGTAGCGCAGGATTTAAGTGAAGGCCTGGTGATAGCTGCAGACACTGTAGTATGTTGTGAAGGGGAAATTATGGGTAAGCCCCTGGACGAAGAGGATGCCTTTAAAAAACTATCCCGGCTCAGCGGCAAGGCACATCAGGTTATAACTGCTATATGTATTGTTGATGTGGGACAGCAAAAAATCGAATTGGAAAGTGAACTCACCACTGTATATTTTAAAAATATTACCCCGGCAGAAATAAGGGCCTATATCGCCACTGGGCAAGCTCTGGATAAGGCCGGGGCTTATGGCATACAGGGCCTGGCTTCGGTATTTGTGGAAAAAATAGATGGTTGTTATTTTAATGTAGTGGGTTTGCCCTTGAGCAGGTTGTATAACGCATTAAAAAAGCAGGGTGTGGATTTATTGGGGGATCAGCCTGATGAGTGAATATAGTATAAACATCAAGGACTTGCCGGAAAATATGCGGCCACGGGAGAAACTCATGAGCAGTGGGGAAGGCAGCTTGAATGATGCTGAATTGCTGGCTATCGTTCTTGGCAGTGGCTCACCGGAACTTAATGCCCTTGATCTGGCAGCGCATTTACTTAGCAAACATAATGGCAATCTGCGCTATTTAAGGGAAGCCAGTCTGGAGGAATTGCAGGCTGAACGCGGGATAGGACCAGCTAAAGCTGTTGCTGTCAAAGCTGCTATAGAGATGGGAAAAAGGATAGCGGGCGATATTCAAATCAGACGAACGATAAAATCACCCGAGGATGTAAAAAATACTGTAAAAGAAATGCTTATGGAAGAGATGCGTAATTATGACCGGGAACATTTTCGGGTAATGTACTTGGACCGCAAAGGCGGTTTATTGCTGATGGAAGATGTATCAATCGGCGGTCTGCATAGTTCCATCGTGCATCCTCGCGAAGTATTCAAAACCGCTGTAAAAAAGAGTGCGGCATCGATTATCCTGGTGCATAATCACCCGAGCGGGGACCCGGCTCCAAGTACCGAGGATATTGAAGTCAGCAGGCGTTTGATTGAAGCGGGCAAGATTATGGGCATTGAAGTTTTGGACCACGTAATTATTGGTGAAAAAAAATACTGTAGCTTAAAAGAACGAGGCTTAATATGAGATCTTTACATAATTTGCCAAGGTTAATTATGCAATACTCTCAATACAGATAGGAGGAACAATACTGTGGTTTTTGGAAAGGATATGGGAATAGATTTAGGAACTGCCAACACCCTGGTACACTTAAAAGGGAAAGGCGTTATTTTACGGGAACCATCCGTCGTAGCGATACAAAGTGATTCTGGCCGGGTACTGGCGGTAGGAGAGGAAGCCAAGCAAATGATTGGCAGAACGCCGGGAAATATTATTGCTATAAGGCCGATGAAGGATGGCGTTATAGCTGATTTTGATATCACCCAGGCCATGCTTAAATATTTTATTAATAAAGCACTGGAACAAAGGATGCCCTTCATCAGGCCCCGGGTGATTATCAGTGTTCCGACCGGATGTACAACCGTGGAAGAAAGAGCGGTAAGAGAAGCAGCATTGGCTGGTGGGGCCAAAGAGGCTTATTTAATAGAGGAACCGATGGCAGCCGCCATCGGTGCTGGTTTGCCGGTTCATGAACCTACGGGCAACTTAATTGTTGATATAGGCGGCGGAACTACTGAAGTGGCGGTAATATCTCTGGGAGGAATTGTAACCGCCCGATCCATAAGGGTGGCGGGCGATAAAATGGATGAGGCCATTATTCAGAATTTAAGAAAGAATTATAATTTGCTAATTGGCGAACGTACGGCTGAAGATATCAAGATGTCGATAGGATCAGCCATGTGGGAAGGTGAAGAAGAGTTCTATGAAGTAAGGGGCCGCGATCTGGTCAGTGGATTACCCAAAACCATCAAGATATCTTCCAAGGAGATTCTACAGGCCTTGAAAGAGACGGTTGAACAGATTATTGACGGGATAAAGGTATGCCTGGAAAAAACCCCTCCTGAACTGGCTTCTGATATCATGGACCGTGGCATTATCATGGCTGGCGGCGGGGCGTTGCTTAAGGGACTGGATAGACTGATCAGCAAAGAGACGGATATGCCGGTATATGTTTGTGATGAGCCATTGCTGGCGGTGGCCAGGGGTACGGGGAAGGTATTGGAGAATATTGAAATTCTCAAAAAGGTATTAATATCACCAAAAAAATCCTTTTAATTGGGTGAATAGTATTGTTTAGATTTATACGCAATAAATACTTCTGGTTAGTATTATTCTTAATTATCATGTCATTTATAACGATTAATCTGACGACGAATGACCGGGAGCAAATTACGGGAATAGAAAAATTGATCAGAAACCTGTATACCCCGCTGCAAAGCGGGGTTAGCGAGTTTCGGGTCAATTTGGGTGATTTTACTACAATATTTCAAAATAAAAATACCCTGAATACTAAAATTAAAATGCTGGAAGAGGAAAATCGTCGCATTAGCCTGGAAAATCAGGTGCTGCGGGAAAACGAAGCTGAACTTAAACGGCTTAGAAATATAGTAGCTTTTGTAGAATCCAGTTTGGATACATATGATTTGCTGCCGGCCCGGGTTATAAGCCGCAGCCCTAATAACTGGTATCAAACTTTAATCATCGACAAAGGCTCGAACGCAGGAGTTAAAATGGGAATGACGGTTATTACTCCTAAAGGACTGGTAGGCAGCGTTGGCAGCGTGAGCGACAATTCTGCTCATATAAATCTGATAACAGATCGTGAAATGGCGGTAGGAGCAATACTGCAGGAGAATAGAGATACCAACGGGATAATCGAAGGCCGTGGGGATCGGACCTTTTTAAGGTTGATGAATGTTCCTTATTATTCTGCTGTTAAGAATAAAAACCGGGTGATTACTTCAGGATTATCCCTGACTTTCCCCAAGGGTATCTTTATTGGCACCATTGGTGAAATCACTCGCGAGCGTGGCGGACTCCTATTGTCGGCAAGTGTAAAACCGGCGGTAGACTTCGACAAACTCGAAGAAGTGCTGATTATAACGGATTACCATCCAGTTACTGAAAGCCAGGAAGAAACGGGTGAGTAGAAAAGTGCGTTATTTAATGCTGGTTATATTGCCAGTTCTGGCAATATTTTTTCAATCGACATTGTTCAGTTCCTATAGTATAAAAGGAAGCATACCGGATATGGTGCTGGTTTTTGTGGCTTTTTTCGCTCTCCTCAATGCTGCCAACCAAAGTGCAACTTATGGTTTCTTATGCGGTTTATTGGAAGACTTGTATATGGGGAGGTTCATCGGTATCAATGCTCTTTCCAAGGCCTTAACTGCTTATGCTATTGGACGGTTGCAGGGCAATGTATTTAAGGAAAATCTTCTGGTGGGAGTTATCGCCGTGCTGGTAGCCACCGTAATAAACGCCTTGCTTTTGGTGGGCTTAAGCTTGTCGGTAAGCGAGATCTATAACGTGGATATGGGGTTGTTTATCAGTATCGTTCTGCAGTGCGTATATAATACCATTATTGCTGTGCCTGCCTATGTTTGGTATTATAACTCGTCACACCATGGGTGGCTTAGAAAAACAGGAGAGAACTAAATGAAAGCCAACGACTTAAAAATTAATATCAAAATATATGCCTATATTGTAGTGTTTTTACTGGGAATACTGGGTGTACGGCTGGCGATAGTACAGCTTTTCAATAATGATATATACCAGACCCAGGCGAAAGAGAATCGTATTCGATTGGTAGCGATCAAGGCCCCCCGAGGAGAAATCTATGCCAATAATGGAGAAATCCTGGCCAGCAACAAACTGGTGTACACCTTGAGTTTAACTTATATGGAAATCAATGATTATGAGCAAGTAAGCAAGCAGTTGGTAAATATTTTAAAAGATTATTATCCTGAAATTACCTTGGACTTTATTGAACAAAAAGTTGAATTGCAAAAAGATCGTCTGTTCGAACCAGTAATAATAATGCGGGATATACCATGGGAGCTTGTGGTCAAGCTGGAAGAAAGCCGCCGGGAGCTTTTGGGAGTAACTGTTACCGTTGAACCGCTCCGTTATTACCCTCAGGGTGCTTTATCCGGCCATATCCTGGGTTATATTCATTCCATTAACCCTGACGAATTGTCGGGCACCGAGGTACCCAGGTACAATATTGCCAGTCTTATAGGCAAGTCGGGAGTGGAGAAATACTATGAGCAGGAACTGCGTGGCAAAGATGGGGCACGGCGGGTGGAAGTTGATGCCCGGGGACGTCCCGTCCGAGAGTTGGTTACGCTGGAACCAGAGTCGGGAAATAATCTTTATCTTACTTTGGACATGGAACTCCAGAAGGTAATGGAAAAAAGTATGGCAGGGACCCTGAAAAATCTGCAGTCCAAATATCCCAAAGCCCAGGTTGGTTCAGCCGTAGTGCTCAATGTTAAAACGGGTGAAGTTCTAGCCATGTGCAGCGACCCACCCATGTTTCCCGACGATTGGAAAGGTAATTTAAGTTCAGCGCGCTTGCCTTATTATATTCCGCAAACAAGTGATTACGATCCGCTAAATCCCGGTGCTATAACAAATAGAGCCATACAATCCACCTATCCGCCGGGCTCTACCTTTAAACCGGTTATTGGTATGGCTGTTCTGGAAAAGGGACTCATGGACCCCGAAGAATACTCTGTTAACTGTGGCGGTGCTTATTGGATAGCACCTTATATTAAATGCACCGGAGTTCATGGCAATGTTAATTATTACTCAGCTATGGCTGTTTCCTGTAACACATATTTTCAGGAGATGGGACGGCGGGCGGCGAAAGATGAGATAATTCGCGTAGCTGGTGAAATGGGCTTGGGAAGCAAAACCGGAGTGGACTTGCCGGAAGAAAAAAAAGGCCTGTTGCCGAGTCCGGCTTGGAAAAAGGAATATTGGGGTGCTATTATCGATCGCAAATACGAAGCCCTGCAAAAGCAGATGGACGACCGCTATGCCGAGCTGCTGGACGTTGCTGCAAACGATGATGAACGGAGACGCCTGGAGAAAAAGCTGGATAATGAAAAAGCCAAGCTGGAAGCTCAGTATGAAAGTGACTATAAATTCAATACCGCCTGGCAGGCATTTGATACCTTTAATATGTCCATTGGCCAGGGTTATAATGACTATTCGGTCTTGCAACTGGCCAATTATATTGCAGCAATAGCCAATGGCGGTAATTTAATGCGCCCTCAGGTAGTGCAGAAAATCGTTAGCCACGATAATAAAGTTGTTAAGCAATACCAACCGGAGTTAATCAGGAAAGTGGATATCAAGGACACAAGCCTTGAAGCTACTCAACGCGCTATGCTCCAGGTTGCTCAACCCGGGGGAACCGCTTATTTCCTTTTTAGTCATTTCCCTGCGAATATAAAAGTGGCAGCCAAGACTGGTACGGCTGAAACCGGAAGAAAGGGTGATGATACAAACCGGGAATTTCATGGAGTTTTTGTAGCTTTTGCTCCTTTTGACGATCCGGAAATAGCTTTTGCCGGTGTAGTTGAATACGGTCAGCACGGCAGCGAGTCAGCAGGCCTGGTGGCCCGAGCTGTATTTGAACAGTATTTTGGTCTGGTCGATCATCTGGCGGCTGAAAAGCTTGAGCAAGATAGCAAGACAACACCAACAACCAAGCCAACTGCGGTCGAATAATATACTTGTTTAACGACATTTTCCCAATACTTTTGGCGAATTAACAAATTTTTTAATTAGTGATAATCGAGCTGGATAGAGGAATTTAGAGCAAAGTTCCTCTATTTTTTTATTTTTCTTTGCAGGAAATAAATGTAATAAATAGAATTAAAAGGAGTGAAAGCTTTGAGGTGGAGCATTTGGATTGGGGGGTAATGAGTGTCGGCAGTACTTAAGAGCAGCAACGGCAAAATGCAGATAAATATGCAATCATGCCGTACTTTTGCGGAGATAAAAGACCAGCTTGAGGAGCAGTTGAAAACGGCGGGCGATTTTTGGCTGGGGGGTGGCGTCAGTATTGAGACCGGGCACAAGGTACTAAGCAGCAAACAGTTGGAGGAAATTCAAACGATCTTATCAGGGCATGGTTTGCACCTGCAGACCAATGACAGTGAGGCCAGCACAGGATTCGAGAGCTCAGGTCATGATCCTTCTCTATTTGAACAATTACCCTACTACGAGGATACTGCGCTGATTTGTAAAAGCCTGCGCTCAGGTCAAAAAATTTTTACTGAGGGCAATGTAGTTATTTTGGGTGATGTTAATCCGGGAGCCGAAGTAGTTGCCGGAGGTAATATTTTGGTTATGGGATCTTTGCGGGGTATGGTGCATGCAGGTGTTTTTGGTGATGACGCTGCACTGGTAGCTGCCTATCGTCTTAGTCCTACCCAATTACGGATTGCCAGTCACATAACCAGGCCTCCCGATGGAGAGTTAATTGTGGTACAATGCCCCGAACTTGCCAGGATTAGAGGGGGAAAGGTTTGTATAGAAAAATTAAAAATATGATTGGAGGATTAAGGATGAAGAGTAGGGTGTTGGTTGTTACTTCCGGGAAAGGAGGGGTGGGTAAAACCACAACGACTGCCAATTTAGGAACTGCTTTGGCGATGATGGGTAAAAAAGTGGTTTTGCTGGACACAGATATTGGACTCCGAAATCTGGATGTAGTATTGGGCCTGGAAAATCGAATAGTCTTCGATATTGTAGATGTGGTGAATGCTAAATGCAAGTTGAAACAGGCTCTGATCAGAGACAAACGTTTTGAAGGGCTTTGCCTGCTGCCAGCCGCTCAGACTAAAGACAAGTCAGCGGTAACTCCTCATCAAATGAAAAATTTGACCAATGAATTACGCAGTGATTTTGATTATATTCTGGTTGACTGTCCGGCAGGAATTGAGCAGGGTTTTCGCAATGCCATAGCGGGAGCCGATGATGCGATTGTAGTAGCAACCCCGGAAGTATCTTCAGTAAGGGATGCAGATCGCATTATAGGGCTTTTGGAAGCAGCCGGATTAAATAAAAGCCGCTTAATAATAAATCGCCTGCGCAGTAAAATGGTTAAACGCGGCGACATGATGAATATTGAGGATATTTTGGACATCCTTTCGATTGATTTACTGGGTGTCGTGCCTGAAGACGAAGTTATTGTTATTTCCACCAACCGGGGAGAGCCCGCCGTTATGGAAAATGCATCCCGGGCGGGAGCCGCCTACCGTCGTATTGCACGAAGAGTTACGGGGGAGGAAGTGCCAATGTTTAACCTTGACGACTCTAATAATATACTGGATAGATTTAAGAAGCTTCTTAAGTTGGCCAGGTAGAGGGGGGATTGGCTTTGTTAGACATTATAAGCCGTATATTTTTCCGGGATCATGGGGGGAGCCGGGAAGTTGCCCGGGAGCGTTTGCGTCTGGTTCTCATCCATGACCGGGCATCTGTATCTCCAAATTTTCTCAATGCGATGAAAGAAGAGCTTATAAAAGTTATCCGAGAATATATGGATATTGATGAGGAATCGCTGGTGGTTAGTTTTGAAAATGAGGAGGATTCGGTAGCCCTGGTAGCCAACATCCCGATTCGGGGATTTCGGCATGCAGTTAATGAATAGATAACTAAATTTAATATAGGGTTGGTGTCCGGATCTTGACAAGCAGTTAAATTGCTGGTCTTAGATATCTGGACACTCCTGTTTCAATGGCCGTATAATGAACGGGGAGGTATAAGGAATTGGACATAAAAAGACTCAAGTTCATCGACCGGCCATTTCTTATGGTATTGTTTATACTCATTGCCTTTGGGCTTGTCGTTCTGACCAGTGCAAGTTTATCGGTATCCAGCGATTCTTATTTTTATCTGAAAAAACAGGTGCTTTTTATATTGTTAGGTTCAATCGCTGCGGTAATGGTTATGCGCTATGATTATACCCAGCTAAAAAGATACTGCTATATATTCTATGGCTGTTCAATTCTGCTGCTTATCCTGGTACTGGTGTTGGGTCAAGAGCTTAGAGGTACTACGGGCTGGATCGGTATCGGCCCTTTTCCTCTAGTCCAGCCGGCCGAATTTACCAAAGTATTTATAATACTGTCTTTTGCGGAATTTCTGAACCAGCGCAAAGGTATGCTCAATACTTTGGGGGATATGATGCCCTGTTTGCTATTTATGGGAATTCCCTTTGTGCTCATATTAATGCAGCCTGATCTGGGCACCGCTCTGGTTTATATTGCGGTAACGGTGGTGATGATGTTTGCGGCTGGTGCCAATCCCGGTATTCTTTTAAGGATGATGATCGGAGCAGTATTATTCATTGCTTTAATTCTATTTTTGCATTTTCAATTTGGAATGTGGCTACCGCTGGAAGATTATCAGATAAAAAGGTTAACCGTATTTATAAATCCCTATGAAGATGGCCAGGGCGGGCGGGGGTCTGGCTGGAACACCATCCAGTCGTTAATTGCCATAGGTTCGGGAGGATTAACCGGGAAGGGCTTGTTTAACGGCACCCAGGTGCAATTAAATTTCCTGCCTGAACATCATACCGATTTCATCTATGCAGTAATTGGTGAAGAGCTTGGTTTTTTGGGAGCTGCTTTTCTAATAATCATGTATGGGGTATTCATTATCAGAGCGGTATATATCAGCTTTAATGCCAAGGACCTTTATGGAAGCTTAATGGTTTTGGGGATAACCGCTATGTGGTTATTCCACGTTTTCGAAAGTATAGGTATGTCTATTGGCCTAATGCCTATAACCGGTATTCCTTTACCCTTTATAAGCTATGGAGGCAGTTCCATGATTACCAATCTTATGGCTGTAGGTCTGATATTAAGTGTAAACATTAGAGGAAAGAAAATTGTTTTTTAAATCCAGGGAATCGGCAGCTTTCCAAATAGTGATATTTAGTTTTTTGCCATATTAAAGTAATCCATGGCGATTAATGTAATATCAACCATGCCGGCTGTATCGGTTTTATTTTATAAAAGTATATTATATGCAGGATTTTTGCCTATTATGTTGAATATAAACTATCAGAAGGCTAAATTAATATTGCTCACCGAGTTATTGGCTCTACGGCTCTTCTTGAGCTATGAGTCTTCGACCGCTAGGGTATAAAGGGAAACCTTTGTGCCTCCCGATTGGAAAGGAGGGCTGTTAGAAGGAACTGATATTTGTCGGACTGAACCTTTGGCATAATCAGTTTTTTTTTGCCATTTTCAGTTCGAAAAAGAAAACCTTTCACCTTGTTCTAAAGGAGTAAGTCTATGGGAACTTTTAGCACTTTATTGCTGCAAAAAACGGAAATATTCGAAATAGTAAAGATGTCACTTATGGTTTCCGGATCCGCTACGATTATCAGTGCTTTTATTGGCATTCCTCTGGGAGCATGGATTGGGTTATCCGATTTCACAGGTCGAAAACTGCTATTAAGAATAGTATATACCTTGATGGCTTTACCTCCTGTTCTGGCTGGCCTTTTGGTTTTTTTACTGCTTTCCCGAAGCGGGCCTTTTGGGATATGGGAACTCCTGTTTACTCCGGCAGCTATGATAATTGCCCAATGTTTGCTGGTAACACCAATTATTACAGGTCTGGTTGCGGCGGCCATTGCTGGCAAGGAAGGAATAATATTTGACCACGCACTTAGCCTGGGTGCCAGTCGCTCCCAAGCCATGTGGACAATTATCAAAGAAACACGCAGCAGTATGATTGCCGCGGTTTTGACGGGATTTGGCCGGGCCTTTGCCGAGGTGGGAGCCGTGATGCTGGTGGGTGGCAACATTCGTCATATGACCAGGGTTTTGACTACATCTATCGTTTTGGAAACGCGGCAGGGAAATTTCGAGATGGGTATTGCTTTGGGGATTATTCTGCTCATTATTTCCTTTACAGTGAGTTCAATAGTTCTTAGCAATGCTGATGAGTTTAAACTAACATAGAGGTATGCACAATGAATTTATTTGAAATTGACGGGGTTACCAAAAAATATGGTTCGCGAACCGTGCTGGACGTACCTCAACTCAAACTGCAAACGGATCAGATCTATGCTGTAATGGGACCCAATGGTTCGGGAAAGACTACTTTGATGCGTTTATTAAATCTGCTCGATACCCCTGATACTGGTCATATTAAATTTATTGGTGAAGATCTAAATGAGCCGGGCAGACGTTTGGAAGTAGCCCGAAGAATGTGCATGGTTTTCCAAAGGCCGTTCATGTTCCGCAGCAGTGTTTTCAATAACGTAGCCTACGGGTTAAAACTCCGCAAGGAAAGAGGCGCGGAATGTGATAGGAAGGTTAAGGAAGTCCTGAATTTTGTGGGGATGAGTTCATTTGCCAATCAACTTGCCACCCGGCTGTCCGGTGGTGAAACTCAACGAGTGGCTCTGGCCCGGGCTTTGGTCTTAAGACCAAAGCTGCTTTTGCTGGATGAACCAACTGCCAACCTGGACCCTAGCAGTGTCAAGCATATTGAGGAGATTATTCGCAACTGGCACCAACAGTATAATACCAGTGTAATTATTGTTACCCACAACCTGTTTCAAGCCAAGCGCTTGGCCGATGAAAGTATTCTGTTAATCAATGGCAAAGTTATTGAAAAAGCTAAAACCGCAGATATTTTCAATGCTCCACAAACGGTGGAAAGCAAACAGTTCCTGGATGGAACCATGGTTTATTAAATGAAAGGTGAGTCGTCAGGGGCAAGGCGTAAGGTGTTATATTTGCTTTTTATTTTCCCTCATGACTCATAGTGTTGCTTAAAAAACTTTTTAGGGGTTTATGCTCCTGGATTTCAAGGATTTTATTTTGTTTTGAAAGAGATTGGGGAGGAGAGTTAATATGAGAAGATTTAAGATTTCGCTGGCCATGCTGGCTATTTGTTTAATGTTTGTAAGTTTACTGCCGGTTAATGTGCTTGCTGCCGATGCGGTTGAGAGTACCCTTACTCTGGCTACCACCACCAGTACCCAGGATTCAGGATTGCTCGATGTTCTGGTACCGGCTTTTGAAAAAGAATATAATACTAAAGTTAAAGTTATTGCCGTAGGCAGCGGAGCAGCCATGGAATTGGGGCAAAAGGGAGATGCCGATGTGCTTCTGGTTCACTCCCGGGCTGCCGAGGATAAATTTATCGCTGATGGTTATGGAATTAACCGCAAGGATGTAATGCATAACGAATTTCTGGTGGTCGGACCGGCCAGCGATCCTGCCAAAATTAAGGGCATGACCGATGTAACCGCAGCTTTCAAAAAAATTGCTGAAGCCAAGAGCAAATTTGTTTCCCGTGGGGATAAGTCAGGCACCAATACCAAGGAACTTGGTATATGGAAAAAAACCGGACTAAAAACGGCTTTGCCCTGGTATATTGAAGCTGGCAAGGGCATGGGTGACACTATTTTAATGGCTGGTGAAATGAATGCCTATACACTGGTTGATGAGGCTACTTGGATGACATGGAAGAGCAAAACCGAGCTGAAAGATATGGTGCAGGGGGATAAGATACTTTTCAATCCCTATGGCGTTATTCAAGTTAATCCAGCCAAGTATCCGACTATTCACAAAAATGCTGCCAAAGCTTTCTCTGATTTTATTACCGGAGCTAAAGGCCAGGCTATGATCGCTTCTTTTGGTAAGGAAAAGTATGGCAAGGCTTTATTTACTCCGGATGCTATAACTGCTCCAGTCATTTCTGAAAAAGCCAGTGTACTAACTATCGGTTCCAACAAATATAAGATAATGGGTTCCGAACAGAGCGGCGATCTAGCTCCATATATCAAAAACAGCCGCACCTTTATGCCTATTCGACCGGTTGCTTATGCCCTGGGTATTGCGGATTCTAATATCGCATGGGATGGCAGCAGTCAACAAGTAACCCTGACCAAGGGTGATACGGTTGTTAAGCTGACGATAAATAAAAAGATTATGTCTGTTAATGGCAAATCCGTGACTATAGATACCGCTCCCGAAATCACTGGTGCACGTGCATGCCTGCCAGTTGCTCAGGTAGTCCAGGCCTTCGGATCTACCATCACTTGGGATGCTGCTGCGCGGACGGTTATTATTCAATAAACTCAGGAAGCTATGACTGGGTTTCTTTGAACTCATACCTCAGACCGGAAATTGAGGCTGTCCCCAAGGTCCAAAAAATGGATTTAGGGATAGCCTCTTTTTTTGACATAAAACAAAAAGCAGCAGCAAAGGCGGGGGGGTCTAACCAACCGCCTCGTTGCAGCGCTGTGTTGAAACTGCTCCCCAGTTTCTTACGATGCTTATAAGGCGATTCAAACTTTATCCAAGCCACGTTAAAGGAACGGTTAAAGCATTTCAAAGGACCCAAAAACAGATGCATCTTCATTCTGCAGCTTAGCACCGGTGTTCATGATTATGGAATATAATGTGAGATTTAAGTATATATTTATTAAGGAGTCTTGGACAAAGAATGTGTGGATAGGATGCTGAAGATGATCAATAAAGATAGCCGGGGTGACTTTACGATGTTAAAAAGTTTTAAATTGCGGCTGCTGCTGGTGATTTTTTTGGTAGCCTTCGCGGGTTTGGCTTTGCAGTCGGGCAATACCAGCCGAGATCTGGTGGAACCGGTCATAAAATATATTCTAACCGATTACGGTGTGGAACAGAGAATTGCTGACTGGGTACAGAATTGGCGACAATCAATATCGGAAACATCGGTGCCTGCAGAGAGTAAAAGTGCAATGCAAATACCGTGTGAGTATATATCTGTTGAACGGAGTTATGGCTGGCAGGGGAAGCAGAATGAAAAGCAAGAGGAGTTTTTTCCTGGTGTTTCTCTTAAAGTCAAGGATAACACCCTGGTTAAGCCGGTACTCGAAGGGCGGGTTATGGAATTGTCCAGCAAT
Source organism: Syntrophomonadaceae bacterium (assembly GCA_028692415.1). GTDB lineage: Bacteria > Bacillota > Syntrophomonadia > Syntrophomonadales > Syntrophomonadaceae > JAQUBU01. Next base: position 31,928 of record JAQUXM010000014.1, read on the forward strand.
GAAGATGGGCGAACCCTGCTTATTAAACATAACGAAGATTTATTTTCCTTATATGGAGGCTTGAAAGAAATACTGGTTGAAGAGGGCAGTACAGTAACTGCCAATCATATACTGGGCAAAACCGGCGAGCATCTCTATATAGAAATCAGAAACCGGGAAGGGCCGCAAAATCCCCAGCAGCTCTTTGAATAATAATGAAACTGGGCAGGGTTGCAGGAGTAAGCCTGCGCTTGAATCTGCTTTTCATCGTTCTGGTGGCTGTTTATACTTATCTGGGCTATGGGCGTGAAATATTAATTATTTTTTCTTCCTTGCTTATTCATGAAATTGCCCATACGGTGGTTGCGTTGATACTGGGTATTAAGGTTGAAGAGATTGAGCTATTGCCCTTTGGAGGGCAAGCCCGGATTGAGGATTTTACAGGGCTGGAACCAGCCAAGGAAATATATATGGCCCTGGCCGGGCCGCTGATTAGCCTGAGCTTGGCGGCTTTTTTTTATTTTCTGGAGCAAGATCAGGTAAATCAAGCCATGGCGTTGTTTATTAAAACTAATGCGACTTTGGGGTTGTTTAATCTCCTGCCTGCCTTGCCTCTGGACGGGGGGAGAATACTGCGCGGGGTTTTATCACCACTGCTGGGTTATAGGAAGTCAACCCGCATCGCCGCCTGGCTGGGGCAAGGGCTGGCGCTTGCTGTCATGGCCTGCGGATTCTATCTGGCGTACAGCGACTTGACCGGGGCTAATTTGGTGATTATAGGGGCTATTCTTTTTTGGGCGGCGCGGCAGGAAGGCAAACTCCTGCTTTATTCATTCATGCGATTTTTAGTAAATAAAAAAGGTGAATTGGCCAAAAAGTCCTTTTTGCCATGTATGCAAGTAGTGGGGCAGATCGATGTGGGGGTCAAGGATGTTTTAAACACTACCCGGCCTGGGATTTATTTGATGGTCATGATCGTTGATGAAAATGATCAGCTGATGGCTATCAAAACAGAAGCGGAGCTTATCGAGTGTTTGCTGGAAAAAGGTCCCCGGGCGACCTTAAGGGACTGCTAGTTTTTAAAAGTGAGGGGTAAGGGGTGAGGCGTTAGCGGGAGAAAGGTTTACGAATCAAAATAGATTTTCATGAATGGCTGCTCCGTTGGATGTTGAATTTGGGGTTGGCAGTAAAGCATGTGGTGAAGCAAAGATTATTGTCCGGGTTTTGTGGTAATATATATATTACTGATTATTTGCTGGCAATGGAGGATTTGAATGAAGGACAGGCTATTTCGGGATATACTCCCGCAGGTTGCCAAACCTGCTCGTTATACCGGTAATGAAGTGAATATGATAAAAAAGGACTGGGCCAGGAGCCGTGTCAAAATGGCCTTTGCTTTTCCTGATGTTTATGAGATTGGAATGTCCCATTTGGGGGGCAAAATATTATACGGGCTGGTAAATGAAAAAAGCCCGCATCTGCTGGAAAGAGCCTTTGCACCCTGGCCCGATATGGAAGAAGTAATGCGCCGGGAAAAGATTCCGCTTTACGCCCTGGAGTCATTTCGTCCTCTGCGCGATTTTGATTTGATTGGCTTTTCTCTGCAGTACGAATTGTCAATAAGCAATGTGCTCAATATGCTGGATCTGGCAGGGATTCCGGCTTGGACTCAGGACCGCGATGATTCCTGTCCCTTGATTATTGCCGGGGGACCGGTGGTATTCAATCCGGAGCCATTTGCCGGTTTTTTCGATGCTTTTTTAATTGGTGACGGGGAAGAGCTTTTACTGGAGTTTTTGGATGCCTTGGAAGTAAATCGCGAATTGTCCAGAACAGAAAAATTACGCAGGCTGAGTGCCCTGGAAGGGGTCTATGTTCCAGCTTTGTATAGTGTTGAATACAACGAAGATAAATCTTTAAAAGCGATGATTCCTCGATTCAGTGATGTACCGCCAATGATCCGCAAAAGGGTGGTGAAGGATCTGGATGATGCTTATTACCCGGTTAAACCAATCGTATCCTACATGGAACTAATCCACGACCGGGCAGCCCTGGAAGTAATGCGCGGCTGCCAGCGAGGATGCCGTTTCTGTCATGCCGGGATGGTCTACCGCCCGGTTCGGGAGAGAAGCCGTGCCAAGCTCGAAGAGCAGGCAAGGCAGCAATTGCAGAACACTGGTTATGAGGAGATTTCCCTGGCATCTTTAAGCACCCTGGATTATTCAGGACTGGACCCGTTGGTTAAAAATCTGGTCAGAGACTATGGTGAGAAAGGTATTGGGGTATCATTACCATCATTACGCGTGGATGCTTTTTCCATCGAACTCGCCAATGAAGTGCAGAAGGTTCGCAAAACCACTTTGACCCTGGCTCCCGAAGCAGGAACCCAACGCTTGCGGGATATTATCAATAAAAATGTCAGTGATGAACAGTTATTTGACGCAGTCACTGCAGCCTTTAAATCGGGATGGCTTTCTGTAAAACTCTATTTTATGTTTGGCCTGCCTGATGAAACCGAAGAGGATCTAGAGGGGATTCTCAACCTGCTACAGCAGGTTAAGAGCATTGGTGACCGCTATAGTCGCCGGCCAGTGGAGATAAGGGCCAGTTTGGCGTGCTTTGTTCCCAAGGCACATACTCCTTTCCAATGGCGAACTCAAAACAGTATCGAGGAACTGGAGGGCAAGCGCCAGTATTTATTTAAACGAAAAAGGAAAAATATTAAACTCAGTTTTCATGACAGCCGTACCAGTTATCTGGAAGGAGTTATTGCCCGCGGAGACCGGAAGCTGTCGGCAGTAATATATCGGGCCTGGCAAAAGGGCTGTAAATTTGACGGCTGGTCGGAATATTTTCATTTTAACTGGTGGATGGAGGCTTTTGGCGAATGCCAGATCGACCCCAATTTTTATACAGAGCGGTCCCGTGCCTACAATGAAAAATTACCCTGGGATTTTATCGATATCGGAGTCAGCAAAGCCTATCTATATGAAGAAAATGAAATGGCCAAAATGGCCGAAACCACTCCGGACTGCCGGCAGGCCGGATGCAGTTATTGCGGGATTTGCCCTTCGTTTGAAATAAATCTCGATATCAAGGAGGCCAATAATTATGCTTTTGAGAGCTAAGTACAGGGTAGGCCCTGAACTTAAATTTCTGGCTAATCTGGATATGATGCATTTAATGAACAGGGCCCTGCGAAGGGGAAATATTCCCTATGCCCTGAGTGCAGGGTTCAACCCGCATATCAAGTTATCCATGGGAACGGTTTTGCCGGTGGGGCTTTGGGGAGAGCAGGAATATTTTGATTTGGAATTGAGCCGGGCCATGGATTTAGGTGAATTTATGCTCAGGATGAAAGAATCTTTGCCACCCTGGCTGGAGATAAAACAATGCTGGGAAATCGGCTCGGATCTGCCTTCCTTGATGAAAAGCATTAATGCGGCCGCTTATGTTTTTGTTCTGCAGGCCCCCGCTTTGAATCTTGATCAATGGCATGCGGAGCTGCTCGCCCGGGAAAGTCTGCCGGTAGCCAGCCGGGGCAAGAAAAAGGGACTGGTCAAAGACTTGCGCAAGGGTATTTATAAAATAGAGCTGCTTGAGGATGATATACCAAAAAAGGTTGAGTTTTGGGTAAGTGTTGGCGAACCCCTCAATGTAAGGTATGATGAGTTGGAGGAACTGCTGCTTGATACCGGAATCGAGAAAAAAACCATCCTTGATGTTTATCGCAGCGGTAACTATGTGATGCAGGGCCAGGATTTCCTGACCCCGTCGGAAAAGGTGAAGTAATTTGATTAGGGAGATTATCGCCGAGGTTTATCCCTGGGAATCAAGGGTGGGCATAATAGAGGATGGACGCCTGGCGGAGGTTTTTTGGGCTGACCAGAGTGAAAATGTCGGCAATATTTATAAAGGAAAAGTTAAGGATGTGTTACCGGGACTTTCCTGTGCTTTTATCGATATCGGCCTGGTTAAAAATGCCTTTCTCTACGCCGGTGATGTGGTTTTGCAGGGAAGTAGAAAGGGGCTTAATGCCTTCGACCTGTTGAAGAGCGGCCAGGATATTATGGTTCAGGTAAAAAAGGAAGCATTTGCCGAGAAAGGTGCACGGGTAACTGGCGATTTGACTATTCCCGGGCGTTTTTTGGTCTTGCTGCCCTTTCAAAATGAGGTATCCATCTCCCGCAAGATAACTGACGACCAGCGCCGCAAACACCTGCGCTCCATTATTGAAGAACACAAGCCACACGGTACCGGTATAATATTAAGAACGGCCTGCCTGGAAGCCGAAGACCATGAGATTCTCGCTGATTTGCGGAAGCTCATCCAAATCTGGGAAGAAGTAAACCTGCGCTATAATAATCATAAGAGTACCAGCTTGATTTACGAAGATATTGACGTGCTGGAGAGAACGTTGCGCGACTATCTGGATTGCAGCATATCACGGGTAATTATAAACAATCCGCGCCTGCGCGAAAGGATAATTGCCTATATAGACAAGCAGAAGGCGATAAGTGGTATAAACGTACAGTTTCAGGAAGGAGACCTTTTTGAAAAATTCGGCCTGGAAAAAGATATACGGAGGTCCCTGCGCCGCAAAGTATGGCTAAAAAGCGGGGGTTACCTTATATTTGACAATACCGAAGCCATGACCGTAATAGATGTAAACAGTGGTAAATTTACCGGCAAGGATGATTTTGAAGAAACCATTTTTAAAATCAATGTCGAAGCAGCTCTGGAGATCCCCCGGCAGCTTCGCTTAAGAAGCTTGGGCGGGATAATCCTTATTGATTTTATCGATATGAAGGACAAGAGCAATGAGGAAATGGTTATAAGCACTTTGCGTAGTGAACTGGAAAAGGACAAAGCGCATACGCGGATAATAGGTATGACCGGTCTGGGCTTCCTGGAAATGACGCGTAAAAAATCGCGTTATGGGGTGGTGGAGTTTTTTACTGATGAATGTTCAGCCTGCGCGGGTAAAGGCTATACCCTTAATCTCCTGGCACTCTCTTGCGAGGTAAAAAGAAAACTTGCCAACATGGGATATATAGAAAGCGAAGTGATTGTATGTGAGGCTCATCCCCGCTTTCTGAAGCTGCTTAAGGAAGATGAGAAGAATCTGAATTATATTGAGAAACGCACCGGCAAAAAGCTTAACCTGCTGGCCAACCCCAGCCTGGAGTTGACTGAATACAGTATTAATGCGGGAAGGTAGCGTATTATAACGATTTGCGAGCAGGTTTTATATTGTTCAAACATATTCATTTAAAATGATGACCGGTAAATATGGTTTGGCTTTGTACATTAGCTTGAGATCATTGCCCAGCATTAAGTCACAGTTATTATGGACAGCTGTAGCGAGGATAATGGCATCAGGCAACCTTATATCCGATTTGGCTCTGATTTTTGCAGCCTGGCGGCTAATTTCCCTGCTGACCGGGCATATTTTTAGGTTGGGGAATTCCTCCAGGAAGAAGTTCACTGCTTCGATTGCTGAAGAATTATTCTCGCGGTATGGTTTCACAAGCAATTCTGCTTCACTTATCACCGAAATCGTGGCTTTTAATCTTCCCTGTTCGAGCAGTTCGAAGAATCCTTGCATAAACTCAAAAAATACTGGGGTGCCGTCCAGAAAATAGATGATCGCATTGCTATCCAACATTATATTATGATAATTGGAGATAATTTTAATAAACGGTTCTATCCTTGCCATGTGTCTCGTTCCTTATCGAGATATTCCTCAACCTCTGCGGCATTACTGCCGTATAATCCCTTTGTAACTCCGCCCAGTGCCTTGGTCAGGTTAAGTGGCCTGGCGGTCAATATAATTCGGTCTCCCTCAACCTCTACCATCAGTTTTTGACCTTCTTTGAGTTCCAAACGGCGGAAAACCTCACTAGGTATAGTGATCTGGCGCTTACTGGAAATAGTTACGCTTGGCATAATTTCACCATCCTTTGCAAATTTGCTGGTTGCTAAGCATAGGATAACAATGTCAAGCGCATTGGTCAAGAGCAAGTATGTTTATAAAGAGAGTATCAGGATTTGCTGAAAGAAGCTGTTAAAGTTGACAGCCCGTCTCTTATTTACTTGACTTGGGGTGCTACTTGTGTTAATTTTTTATTTGGGTTGCACGTTTTTGCAACCGCACAGTGCAGGTTTTAAATGGCAATTGGCCTACCTGGAACTGGCGAGTCTAAAAGATGTGGAGGTGTATTAGAATGTACGCAATTATTCAAACCGGCGGCAAGCAGTACAAAGTCAGCGAAGGCGTGATATTAAAAGTCGAAAAGCTGGAAGCCGAAGCTGGCGACAAATTGGTTCTTGATCAGGTGCTGATGCTGAATGACGAGAACGGCAATGCGAAGATCGGAAGCCCGCTGCTTGAAGGAGCCCGGGTAACGGTGGAAGTCATCGAGCAGGGAAAGAACAAAAAGGTTGTTGTTTACAAGTACAAAAAGCGGAAGAATTATCGCAGAAAACAGGGCCACCGTCAACCGTTCACAAAAATTAAAGTGGAAAAAATCGAGGGTTAATGGTTGAGGTATTAATAAGTTATAAAGAACATAAGATTATATCATTTGCGGTCAAAGGCCATTCCGGCTTTGCTCCGGAAGGCACTGACATATGTTGTGCCGGAGTATCCGCAGTTGCGCAGACCGCTCTGCTGGGTTTGATTAATCACCTGCGCAAGAAACCCAGCTATCAGGTGGAAAAGGGCATATTGCACTGTGAACTTCCACCGCAGTTGGAAGATAAAGAAGAACAAACCGCGCAGATTATTCTTTCGACGATGGAAGCCGGTTTGTTATCGATGCAGGAAGCATATCCGGGATATATTAAGGTAGATATTAGGAGGTGTTAAGATGTTTAATTTTGATCTGCAGCTTTTCGCCCATAAGAAAGGTGTCGGCAGTTCTCGTAACGGTAGAGACAGCGAGTCCAAAAGGCTTGGTGTTAAACGATATGATGGTCAAGTCGTAACTGGTGGCAGCATACTGGTCAGGCAGAGAGGAACCAAGATTCATCCGGGCAACAATGTAATGATTGGCGGGGATGACACCCTTTTTGCAGTTATTGACGGCAAGGTTAAGTTTGAGCGCAAAGGACGCGATAAAAAACAGGTGAGTGTCTATCCTGTGGAAGCAACCGCAACTGTCTAAGCAAGTTATTGGCCCGATATTCTAACGGGCGAGAAGATGTCCCCAGCTTCTTTAAACGGTCGGTTTTCTATTAACAAAACAGGCGACGGGATCTAATTTCCCGCCTCGTTGCAGCGGTGCAAGAGAAACTGCTCCGCAGTTGCTTACGATGCCTAAAGACAGCAAGCCCCTGGAGTTTTTCAGGGGTTTTTGTTATACTAACCTTTATTATAGGGTGCGAGGGGGGATAGCATTGGATACGGCCAAAAGCGTAGAACTGCTGCGCAGAATGAGACACGATTTTGCCAACCATCTGCAGGTGATAAGCGGCTATATTGAACTGGAGCGCTATCAGGATGTCAAGGATTATATAGCTGATATCGTAGAAGAGATGAGTGGGGAAAGAAAAATATTTGAGTCTTTGGATGCTGAAGTTGTTTGGCATTTATATGAAAAAATGCTGTCAGCCCGAGATTTGGGAATAATATTAAAGTATGA
>JAQUXM010000110.1:0-1273 GCA_028692415.1 Syntrophomonadaceae bacterium
ACCTTGCTTAATCAAAAACCGGCTTTAAAGATATCGGCCGAATTACTTTTTGGCTAATAGCATGATATTAGTAGTGGCAGTGGCGATCAGGCTTTTTTGGCGGTCATAAGCTTCACCCCGTAAATTAACGATGGTCTTGCCTTTTGATTGCAGGATGGCGGTTACAGTTAGAATGTCATTTTCAAATATGGGTTTATGATAACTTACATTCAAATCTATGGTTGCCATTTCCATCTGCCCGGTAAGCAGGAAAGTCAGTGCCCCAAAGGTATTATCAAAGGCGGCGCCAATAAAACCACCCTGCATGGCCTTGCGGGGATTGGAGAAGATTTCGAGCGCTGGATAATCATAACTTATACTGTGACCCACAATATATTCAACAAATTCCGATTGCATGGTAGCTACACAATTAGGCGGCACAATATCGCTGCTTTTTACCTTGCCCGCAGCAAGCAAAGACTCTATATCAGTATAGCGTTGCATTCCATATTCCCTCCTGCTAAATATTTGGAAAATTCACAAAATTAAATTACTATATTCTACAGGCAAAGAGCAATACCTCTTAAGAGAAAGAAAAATACCCGACTATCTTCTCATAATCGGATACAGACTGGCATGGAAAAGATTATTGCAGGATTTTGCTATTTTTTGGCGAATGGTAATATTTAGCAATGAACCTAAGTAGAGTTAGGACGTTGGAAATGCAAAAAACCGTTAAAAAAAGATATCTGATCTTTATTCCAGTAGTTATGGCTTTAGCTATAGGTATTTTTTTCTTATATGCTTTTCACCAGCAACCGGTTAATGTCAAAAGTCCGAAGGCTGAAAATGGAGTTATTGACCTGTCCAACTGGAACTTCCACCGGGATGGCAGCATCAATCTAAACGGAGAATGGGAATTTTATTGGCAGCAGCTTATCGGGGTCAGGGATTTTGACCATAAACAACTTACACCCGACGCCTTGGTCCATGTGCCCGGTATTTGGAATAAATACACGGTCAATGAACAAAGATGCCCTGAATTCGGTTATGCAAGCTATGTACTGACAGTAAAAAATGCCGGAAATCAGGAACTGGCGATTAGAATACCCAATTTATCAACATCATACCGGCTTTATGTCAACGACGTACTGCTCGCCTCAGATGGCCAGACCGGTACCGATGCCGCAAGCTCAAGCCCTTCCTGGCATCTGCGCACGGCAATCTTCCATCCGCCTGCGGGGGTTTTCCGTATAATCATCCAGGTGTCGAATTTTACCTACCTGCAGGGCGG
>JAQUXM010000110.1:1373-8256 GCA_028692415.1 Syntrophomonadaceae bacterium
GGAATTGCAGCGGTGACGATAATTTATGATAGCCTTTACCAGCAGTATATCGTTGTTGAAGGCTTTATGGCCTTGAATCCTTTTGGCCTTTTTATTTTTATCATCATGCAGGCCTTTGTTATTGCAAGGGTCAATTACCGTATCTATGAGGAGAATGAAAACATGAGGATAAATCTGGTCGATTCTTTGGACAAGGAAAAGGACCTCACCGAAAGACTGTCAAGATTGGATGAACTCAAAGATGAATTTTTAGCAAACACCTCTCACGAATTAAAGACACCGCTTAATGCGATAATAAACATTAGCGAAGGTCTTTTGGAGAAAAGGGAGGGGGAATTGAATCCAAGCCAGGAAGAGTACCTCAAGTTAATAACGGCCAGCGGCAGAAGACTGAGCAATTTGATAAATGATATACTTGATTTCTCCAAAATGAAGCATGGTGACATTAAATTAAATTTTACCAGGGTGGATTTAAGGGATGTTACGATTCGGGTCATAACGCTTTTTAGGTACTTGCAGGGTTCAGATGCAGTTCCGGTTTTAATGGATATGCCTGAAGATCTGCCTGCGGTATATGGTGACAGCGATCGAATCACCCAGATATTGCATAATCTCATTGAAAATGCCCTTAAATTCACACCTGAAGGTTATGTAAAAATCTCGGGCTGGGAATCAGGAGCTTATATCAATGTAGCGGTGGAAGATACCGGGATAGGAATACAGGAAGACAAATATGAGGATATTTTTAAAACCTACGAGCAGCTTGAAGATTTTACAGCATCAAGATACGGAGGTATGGGACTGGGGCTTTCTATTAGCAAAAAACTGCTTGAACTGCACGGTGGCAAGATAAGTGTGAAATCCAATTACGGGCATGGAACAGTATTCACTTTCAATTTACCGGTATTAAAAGATAACGATGGGGCAAGTCTTCCCCCGGCTAATCTTGACTTTGATGCTGAAGTTCAAAGCAATAAAGAAACACGCAGTCATAATCACAGTAAGGAAGCTATTCTGGTAGTGGATGACAACCACGCCAACCTGCGGGCTGTATCCATCATTCTTAATAACGAAGGTTATGATGTGATAACGGTTGCCAGCGCCCGGGAAGCTCTCCAAGCGATTAAAGACAATCCTCGTTTGTGCCTGGTCATACTGGATGTTATGATGCCGGATATGTCGGGTTATGAACTCTGCCGGGAAATAAGGGCCGGCAAATCGCTCTTTGACCTGCCCGTACTTATGCTTACGGCCAGAACCGGGGTGCATGATCTGGTTGCCGGCTTTAATGCCGGTGCCAACGATTATTTGCCCAAACCTTTTGAAGCAAAAGAACTGACGGTTCGGGTCGGAACGCTGGTGCAGCTGAAGCTGGCTGTAGAAAGGTCTATTGCGAATGAAATATCCTTTTTGCAGGCCCAAAGCAAGCCGCATTTCCTGTTCAATGCACTGAGTGTAATTGCTTCCTTGAGCACCAGAGACCCGCAGGAATCCCGAAGGCTTATAGTGAAATTGAGCGAATATCTCAGGAATAGCTTTGATTTCGACAGCTTTGAAGATTTGATACCTATATTTAAAGAACTGGAACTGGTCGATTCCTATATTGAGATTGAAAAAGCCCGGTTCGGGGATCGCTTGAATTTCAAATATATATGCGATGATATTCCCGAGCTTAGGATACCCCGGCTCGTAATACAACCGCTGGTGGAAAACGCCATCCGGCATGGCATTTTAAAAAGGGTGGAGGGAGGCAATGTGTATTTAAAGATATGGCAGGCAGATCAAAAGACGTATTTTGAAATCGCTGATGACGGCGTGGGAATGACCGAAGAGGAACAGCAGAAGATAATGAATGGACAAAGCCAGGGGGTTGGCGTAAAGAACATAGACCGGCGGCTTAAAAAATACTATGGAACCGGGCTTGAATATAAGAGTATAGCTGGGCAAGGCACCATAGTAAAATATTATATCCCGTTTACGGCTGAATAGAAGCCATAGTGAAATGAATATAAAAAATCCACTTCCCATGTCCTAAAGGAAAAGCTGGTATCAATTATAATAATCTTGCTAAACAGTGATATTCTGCCCGGTAAAAATCTCCATCATTTCCTTCTTTATTTGTTGTTTTATCTTGGTTTTCTCTCGGGTCTTAAGGTCCTGTTTCGCTGTTCCAAACAGATAATTATTCAGGTCAAATTCTTTCAAAATCATTTTGGTATGAAAAATATTGTCCTGATATACATTAACGTCAATCATTTGATAAAGGTTGCGGGTCTTGCTGCTTATATAGTTCTGTATGGAATTAATCTTATGGTCAATAAAATATTTCTTGCCATCCAAATCACGGGTAAAGCCACGGACACGGTAATCTATAATGGCAATATCAGGATCAAAACTATGAATCAGATAATTCAGTGCCTTGAGTGGTGAAATCTGTCCACAGGTGGAAATATCAATATCCGCCCTGAAGGTACTGACGCCTTTGTCAGGATGGCTTTCAGGATAGGTATGGACCGTAATGTGACTTTTATCCAGATGAGCCACTACCGTATCGGGCAAAGGCCCGGGTGATTCCTTGTTATTACTATGTCTTTCCAGCCTGGATTCTTCTTCGGCAATAAGAATCGTAACACTGGCCCCCTGGGGATCATAATCCTGCATGGCTATGTTAAGAATGGTTGCTCCAATAATCTTGGCTACATCAGTCAAAATTTTCGTTAACCGCTCAGCATTATACTCCTCGTCAACATATTCAATATATTCCTGGCTATGCTCAGGACTAACAGCATAGCAAATATCATACAGGTTAAAGCTCAGGGTCTTGGTTAGGTTATTAAAACCATAGAGCTTCAGTTGTTTCTTGATAGGTCTTATTTCCATTTTATCCCCTTTCATATCACTCATTGCTGAAGACATTTATTCAATATTAATATGTTTTAATCTATGTGGATATATTCAAGGAGAACCGCTGTACATATAACTCTATATAACGAGGAGAAAAGATATCCCCCGCTTCTTAAGCGGTTGGGTTCCTATTAACAACCGCCTTTACTAAAAACGAATTATTTACTATCTAAGTATAGCACGGACCAATCTAAGTTACTCAGTTACTGGACTCGTAAATGCTTTAATTAAGGAAATCCCAAAAGGATAATAGCCATTTGGAACTTCTCTACGCTTAGACTGTCAAGAAAATTAGTATTACTGTCGAAATATCAATATCCCGCTATTTAGAAAATCTTAAGGTTTTGTTAAGGTAAAAGCAGCAAATGCTTTGTTGCTGCGTCGTATCTTTAATATGGGGATATATAACGAGGAGAAAAGATATCCCCCGCTTTTTTAAAGCAACAGGAAGAAGATGATATTTTTGACTGCAAATATATTGGTAGTTGATGATGAACAAGCCATTGCGGATCTGGTAGAGCTTTACCTAAAAAATGAGGATTACCGTGTTTTTAAATTCTACAATGGGCAGGATGCGCTAAGCTGTATAGCAGATGAAAAGCTGGATCTAGCCATTTTGGATGTGATGCTACCTGATGAAGATGGCTTTGCAATCTGCCAGCGTATCCGCGAAAAGCACAACTTCCCGGTAATTATGCTAACCGCCAAAGACGAAGAAATCGATAAGATCACCGGGCTTACATTAGGCGCGGACGACTATATTACGAAGCCTTTTCGACCATTGGAGTTGATTGCCCGGGTGAAGGCACAGCTTCGCAGGTTTACCAAATACAATTCTGCCGAGTCATCACATGAGGAAAATGTAATCATGTTTTCCGGGCTGGTCTTGAACAAGGACCAGCATGAATGTGCACTCAACGAAAAGCCACTTTCCTTAACCCCCACGGAGTTTTCTATTCTATGGGTGCTGGCTTTCAATAAAGGGCGGGTGGTCAGTTCCGAGGAGTTGTTTCGCGAAGTTTGGGGTGATAAATACTTTAGCAACAGCAATAATACGGTAATGGTGCATATCCGGCATTTACGAGAAAAAATGCATGATTCGGCGGAACATCCGAAATACATTAAAACCGTATGGGGGGTTGGCTATAAAATTGAGAAATGATTTTTCCCGATTGAAAAGCAAGATATTTTTGCAAGTGGTAGTGATTGCCATAGCAACCCCCATATTAGGCATGCTCATTCAAAATATCCTAATTGATGGTCTTTTTCAGGCTTCCTTTGCCGAGGGTTTCATTCAATTATGTCAAAATACATTTGATATATCGTATTACGAGGGTTTGGATATTTATCAGCAATTGTTTCGTAACCATAAGTCCTGGTGGCTGGCCGGCATCTTTTTTCTCCTGCTCTTGCTGGCTTTTTACGCTGCGCTGGCGCGGATGACTAGATATTTCAATGAAGTCAGTATGGGCATGGATCAGCTTGTAGCCGCATCTGACAGCGAGATTACACTGTCTCCGGAGATGGATTTTATGGCGGCCAAGTTAAATAAAATTAAAAGCATTTTAGAAAAACGGGAATGGGAAGCCAAGGAAGCTGAACAGCGCAAAAACGATTTGGTTGTTTATCTGGCCCATGATATCAAAACGCCGTTGACTTCAGTAATCGGCTACCTTAGCCTTTTGGACGAAGCACCCGATATGCCTCAAGCGCAAAAAGCAAAATACGTCGGGATAACGCTGGAAAAGGCTTATCGCTTGGAGCAGCTTATCGATGAATTCTTTGCCATCACCAGATTTAATCTTCAGGCCATCGTTTTGAATAAGGAAAGAATCAATTTACTGTTCATGCTCCAGCAAATGGCCGACGAGTTCTATCCCATGCTAACACCGCAAGGAAAGCAGGTGGCGGTCAAGGTTCCGGATGGCCTCACCATATGGGGAGATGCGGATAAACTGGCCCGGGTGTTTAATAACATCCTGAAAAATGCCATAGCCTATAGCTATGATGACAGCATCATAGACATTTCTGCTGTTCAGCAGGGGGGGGATGTCGTTATAATCTTTAGCAATCAAGGCAACCCCATCCCGCTGCCCAAGATGGATATGATCTTCGAAAAATTTTACCGTTTGGATTCTTCACGTTCCAGCAATACCGGCGGCGCAGGATTGGGTTTGGCAATTGCCAAAGAAATCGTCAGCGCGCACCGCGGTACGATCACTGCGGAAAGCAATCAGAAATATACTGTGTTTACTGTAACCCTGCCAAATTGGGATACAGAAATAAGAAAATCTTAAGAGAGTCATAAGCTGGAATTCCAACATCGCTCCTTGTTCTGTGATTGAATAAAATCAGCACAGAACAAGGAGATGTTTATTGTGGGCCAAACCAGAAAAAATAAGAAAAGCAAAGCGCACCGGTTGCTGGTATTTCTGTTGCTGCTCATCGTTGCCGTACTTGCCTGCCAATCGCTCATTATCCTGGGAGATCGGTTCCTGTTTGCGCAAAATGGTGGCGGTGCAACCGCGCCGGTTCCCGCCTTAATGAAAACATTAGAACCCGCCCTTTCCGTACCCGGTGACAGCCTGTACAGTTCCCATGCGATTTTGCTCCGTTTGGATGATCGTAACATCCTGATGCAGAAAAATAGCGAGGAAAAGATCTATCCCGCATCTTTGACCAAGATGATGACTGTAATCGTGGCAATAGAGAATCTGCCGGATTTGCAGGAAGAAATTATGCTTTCCGAATCCATGTTTCAGGAACTGTACCAAGCAGATGCTACAATGGCCGGGTTTCAGGCTGATGAGCAAGTGAAGGCGATTGACCTGTTATACGGGGTGCTGCTGCCTAGCGGTGCGGAATGTTGTATCGGCCTGGCCAATCAGATTGCGGGTTCAGAACAGGAGTTTGTTGAAATGATGAATCAAAGGGCAGTGGAACTCGGCATGTATAACACCCATTTTGTGAATGCCATAGGACTTCACGATGAAAATCACTATACCAGCGTCAGGGATCTGGCGATTCTGCTTAGCTTTGCACTGCAGGATGATATATTCCGGGAAATTTTCACTTCCTCCCGCCACAGTACGCAAGCTACCAATAAACACCCCGAAGGGATCACGTTTTATAATACAATGTTCGAAAAACTCGGCGACCCGGGTATTCACGGCGGTCAAATTCTAGGCGGAAAAACCGGATATACCAATAAGGCCGGCCTGTGCCTCGCTAGTCTCGCCAATGCCGGAGGTAAAGAGTATATCCTGGTTACCGCCGGTGCCAGGGGGGACCACCAGTCCGAGCAGTACAATATTACCGATGCATTTGACGTGTATAATTGTTTAGGGGAAGAAGAGGATATTGCTGAGGGTTCATAAAGATTTTTATCGTTAAATTGCACACCCTCATCGTTGTAGACAAAAGAGCAACGTCCCGTTTGTTGCGCTTATTATAGAGGAAGGAGATCGCAGATAGCGAAACCTTTTAAAAATAATAGAGAAAATACAAAACCGTGGGAAATCCCACGGTTGCTTGCTTTATAAATGGTCGGGGCGACAGGATTCGAACCTGCGACTTTCTGGTCCCAAACCAGACGCGCTACCAAGCTGCGCTACGCCCCGAACTTCTCTATGATAACATTTACAAGGAGAAAATGTCAATTACCAGAGGAAGTACGACAGTATCTCAAACACTTGCCCATCTCCTTCCGGGGACAATACCTGCCTTTGGGGTGCAGGATCTGTGCTCCGGGTACTAATAAGGTAGCTACGGGTACCACTTATATGCATCCACAGCAATAAGTAGTGCCTCACTACTAAGGCAGCTCCCTTCGGGGGACTACGATGTTCGCTCGTTACCCTCGCTCACGATTAAGGTTGCACCCTTCGGGCACCACGATGCTCACTATCGTTCGCAATTAAGGTAGCACCCTGCGGGCACCACGATGCTCGCTCGTATCCTCGCTCGCAATTAAGGTTGC
>JAQUXM010000111.1 GCA_028692415.1 Syntrophomonadaceae bacterium
GGGCCCTGCGCAACTTGCATTATTTTCCGGTGGAAATCAACCGGGCCGATTATGAAAGGCTGCTCAGAGTACCCGGAATCGGGGTGAAATCAGCCCGGAGAATCCTTTCTGCCCGAAGGGTTGCATCTCTTGGTTTTGACGACCTGAAGCGCATCGGTGTGGTGATGAAACGAGCCCAGTATTTCATTACCTGCCGGGGCAAATACAACGGGCAGGCGGAGATGGAGGAGCACCTGTTGCGTCCCCTCCTGTCTCTAAGCAAATCCCCATCAACCTTAAAAAACAGCCAGTATGAACAGCCCACCCTGTTTTCATCCGGGCTTGAGCCAATTTCCAACGAAACTGCGCTATCTTTGATAACAGGAGAATTATGATGCTTTGCTACACCTATGACGGCAGTTTCAACGGATTGCTGACAACCATACACGAAATATACTACCGGCGTCAAAAACCCCAGGAAATCGTCTCCGCAGGATCAAGCAACCTGCCGCTTTTCTTCAAGCAGGAACACATTGCCTGTGATGAAGACAAGGCAGCTCGTGTATATGATGCCATTGATGCCAAGATAAGTTCCCGGGCCCTTCGCAACGCCTATTGCGCCTACCTCAGCGAACATCCCCGGGCCGGTATGTGGATATATGAATACCTCCGGTTGGGTTGGCAGCTGGGCCCCAAATTGGACCTGTATCTCACCGACGAAAGGGTTCACCAGATTCACCGATTACGCAGGAAAGTTAAAACGGAGCAGCACCGGCTGTTAGGCCTGCTACGGTTTCAACGCTGTCAGAGCGAAATTTTTTATGCCACCATTGAACCCGACTATAACGTGGCAGAACTCCTGGCCCCCCATTTTGCCAGCCGACTTTCTGATCAGAATTGGATCATCCATGACCTGCGCCGTGACCTGGCGGTGGTCTTCAATCAGAAAGAATGGGTTTCCACCGATTTTACCCTGCAGCAAAAACTGGAGCTGGAACAGGATGAACAATATTATCAAAGGCTTTGGAAGCAACGACAGCATGGCCATATCCAGCCGCAAAAATCCCAGACTGCAGAAACAATGCATGCCCGAGCGCTACTGGAAGCACCTGGTTGAAAAGAATACCGGCCTTGATTGAAGATGTTGTATTTTTTATTAAGGTAAATTTTGCCGGTGGGATTTCGCGGACTTTATCAAAAATGGGCGCTAGGGCAGCAATACTTTAGTGTGCCAGTCCGCATCGCTGCTTTCATTAAATTCACCGCCGTTTAGCTGTTCTTCAACCAACTTGCGGGATATCCGCCCCATATATCCGCGCAGATTATCCTCAATGTCGCGCTGCGACATACCTTTAGAGTACATCGCCATTATCTTTTGCTCAATTTCATCAATTCGGGTTTGCCGCTTCCCAAGGATTCTTGGTTCAAATTCACCATTACGGTCCAGGGTATGGCGATTTCGCTTTCTCCGTAATCGCTGATAATGGTTTTGTGATTGTACCCATTGCGCGAATTACCGCTGTTGTTGCCCTCTACTGAATTCTTTCCATAGCCTAAATGTTCATCAATCTCGGCTTCCAGCATCTGCTCAATTGAACCGGCAAACAGTCGTTTTAGCTTTGCCTATATATCACCCGTGCTATCCTCTTTTTCGGGGATAGATACGTTTCCTTCAGTAGAGCCAATAATAATGCTCTTTCCCGAAGATTAGGTGCCAAACTCCTTGGATATATCAATCGTTATGGTCAATATATTTCCATCCAGCTTCATTCTACGAAGGAAAGCAGGCAACTTTGCTATTACCTGCTTTCCCAATCAGCGCTTATTGTTACTAGCTGATCGCATCCAATCGTCTTCTCTTTATTAATACTACTGCGGCTAATAAAATTAACAACAAGACTGCTACTAACGGATTGTAAATCAAATATACTATTGCTATAAAAGGAATCAACAGTATCCTGGTAATTCCTTCTAAACCTTCGTTCCCTGCTATATAATTAGCAATCGGCGGTGAGTGGCGGTAGTAAAACTTCACAAAGGCAGTTCCAAGGGAATTGGTTAATAAGTATTGATCACGGAAATGGCGCAGCAGAACTACTGCTGGTTGGAATTTTGAACCGAAAGCTGCAGTGGCAATGAAGCATTCATCTACTTCTGGTGCTGATATTTGAACTGTATAATTACATGTCTTATCTTCCACGGTAACCGTCAATACCTGTTCTGCCGCTGCAACCGCACTACTAAAACCAGTTATATTGGCATCCGTTATGCTCTCAGCCTTGAAGCTGCCATCGCTGTATGTCCCAGTTACGACTAATCCTGTAATATCCAGCTCATCACCTACGGTATAAGTTAATTTAGTGGCCGGGTTAGTTATCGCTATACTTTGCAGAGTTACACGTATACTTTTCACTATAGCGGAACCAATTGGTGCATATAGATCGCCCCAATCTGAAGAACTGTTAATCACACCGGTGCCTTGACGTATGTATAAGTAATCCCCATCCTTGATGGTGTCATTTGGAATTGAGTCTAAAACATAGTTGGATTGATTGGCGCTTCCGTAATTTCTAAGTGCCAATAGTGAATATCCATCCGCATATAACTCGGAAAGATTTTTATATATTTTGGAAAAGTTTCCATTTGAATCTTTTATGACAACCCTGATATCGTTAAATGTTATTGGTTCGTTTTGATATATAGTTGTGTCTATTTTACCGCCTATATACATTTTATTGTTCTGCATAGTTGGTAGTGAGCCGGTGTCGTTAAAGGGAACGAATTTCATGTTTGAGCCTGCATCAGAAGGAATGGCAAATGAATTATTGTTGGTTTTAACAATAATTCCGCCAGTAGGTTCTATTTTTATAGATTTGCCAGTTTGACCAAAATACAATCCAGGTCCGTTGATTTTATTTTTTACAACGCTATCTCCATAAAAACCATAGATACCTGTATCTTCTTGCTTAAAGGCTGCTATGCGGAAGTTTGTGACTGCTTGATTAAAGGTCCAATAGGTGCCATCTTGATTTTTAAAGCTTTCATACTGTTCTAATACTTGTTCAATGATATACGCATCCTTAGCAAGTCCATTACCACTACTGGCAGCAACATACAACTTACTATAAAAATTACTATCCGGGTCAAAGCCTTGATTAGCCTGCGCATTCAAGTAACGTAAGAACAAAAATGGAACCGAGTAGTCAACGGCGCTATTATTTGTATAGCCGATATGGGCAAGGCCGATACCTGATTTTGCATCCCGATTTTGCACGCAATTGTTTAACCAGTTTAGAACGTCCTGACCGTTATAATACATATCCATGGCGGCGATGGATAACCCTTCGTTAATCCATGTATTAAAGCCCTGCGTGCTTGCGTTTAATGCGTGCTGCCCTTCATGGGCAAGTAATGCACCATAATTCCAAAACTGGGTTACTCCGGTTGATAATGGGATATGTATACCTGTAATGCCGGTATTGAAATCAATCAAGCTGAAATAGCCAGAAGCTGTTACGGTTACTTTCTCTAAAAATATTGATAATTTTCCAGACCCATCCCTATAGTTCATTAAAGTATCTGCACCAAGGGTTTGTAGAACTGGATATGACGTTGTGTCATACACACTTATAATATCTGCTATGGCAGCCGCCAGGGTTGTACCGTCATATCTGTTATAGGTGGTATCATCCATCCAGATATAACAATGTTCTCCGATACCTCTTAAAGTGTAAGTCGAAGTACCCAGCGTCTTGGTATCGCCAATGGTATAAGTTACTGACTGTGTATTGAGAGATAAACTCTTTCTATCAAAATCAGCAGCGGCATCTATTGGTTGTTGATATAAATCAGAAGACCCACCTGAAATGGTATCGTTAAAATCAGTCGCTCCACTTTCCTGTGCATCTATTGAATTTTGTTGATATACATTCTCATTTACAGACATACTTTGTAATGCATCTGAAGCCCCAAACGGATTACTGTCATTAAAAAAGATCGTTCCGCTTTCCTGTGTATCAGTGAGGCTTTCGTTTACAATTAAAATGTAATCTCCTGATAATTCCACGGTATGTGCCGGCACAGTTACTGCGATGTTTTGACTTGCCTCGGTTCCGCCTGTTTTGTTAATCTTTACCGTTACGTTTCCGGTAACTATACTGCTGGTGTAGCTGATGGTTCCATCTGGTGCTATATTGGCATTGTCAGATTCGATCGTCAGGATAGTTCCGGTTTCACTCATACCGGTGAGCGCATTCAGATATATCAGCAGGTTAGTAGTCGTTCCTTCCGTTGCGGTGAAGGTCGCTGGCAATAAGGCCTGCGCTGCTGCGATATCTGCATTAGCTCGCTCGGCTGGAGTCATATGTGCCGGTACGGTTATCGCTATGGTTTGATTTGCTTCGGCTGCGCCTGTTTTGTTGATCTTTACAATTACGTTACCGGTAACTGCGCTGCTGGTGTAGCTGATGGTTCCATCTGTTGCTACACTGGCATTGTCGGACTCCAGGCTCAGGGTTACGCCGGTAGCACTCATACCGCTGATTGCGTTTAAGTAGTCCAGCAGATTGGTATCGGTGCCTTCTGTTGCCGTAAAGTTAGTCGGCAGCAGGCCTTTGGCGGTTTCTATGGCTGCCTTTCCTGCGGCGGTCTCTCCCACACCCAAAACAGTTGTATTCGCTGCATAACTATTCAAGTCGGCAACATTGGTCACTATTCCGCTGGTGGGGATGTAGGAGATAGAAGGTCCGGTATAATTCACCATATAGGGATAACCATTCGAATTGGATATGAAAAAGTCGGGAGAGTCGCATGCTACATAGAGGAATCCAACCTGGCTAAGTCCCCACACCGTGCCATAATTGGAAATGGTCTTGACTAAGGTACCATCGGCTTCATAGAGGTTTAATTTCACTGTATATGCGGATGGACATTGTGTTGACTGGGCAGTTGCCGAGTCAACAAATTGGACATAGCGGTCATTGTTGACTCCCCAATCGATATAGGTAGCCGTTCCACTATTAACCCCACCACTAACCCATAGGTTAGCATCATAAATATTAGTCAAGTTTGTAAATGAAAACTGTTCATTAGCCGTCGGGCGCATCCCGGTAACAGTATATGTGCTAAGATTTACGGAACTACCCCAACCATTAAAAATTTGCGCTTTACCGTATTTGCCGGCAAAAAAACCGGCTGGGGTTGTATGTGCCGGTACGGTTACTGCGATGGTTTTACTTGCCTCGGCTAAATCGGTTTTATTGATCTTTACAATTACGTTACCAGTTACTGTGCTGCCAGTGTAGGTGATGGTTCCATCTGCTGCTACATTGGCATTGTCGGATTCCAGGCTCAGGGTTACACCGGTAGCACTCATGCCGTTGATTGCATTAAAATAGTTCAGCAGATTGGTATCGGTACCTTCTGTAGCCGTAAAGCTAGTAGGCAACAGAGCCTTGGCAATATCTACAGCTGTAGGAATCAGGCCGGCAGTTACTACGGGAATTGAAATAAATACAATTAGAAAACTTATAAGTACCGTTACCATCTGCTTTAACATTTTGTTCTTCATGAGTTCACACTCCTTCTTCATCGCATTTTGCTTTGCTCAAGGCACAAAACGGAATGAAACCGCTTTGTCCTTTGGCCGAATATTTCCGATATCCAACTGTAGCCACTCCTTTATTTAGCATTTATCCCCAAAGTATCACCTCAAACTTTCGTTCTATAGTTCATTTAATTAACTTAGGCGCAGTTCACACTTCTGCCTTTTCGTAGAAACAATAAGCCGCTACGCCCATTTCAAAATATTTCATTACGCCTCCAAAATGTCACTGATGTATTGCATCTACCATTTTATTTAAAAAACCGCTTCAAACAGCAACATCTGCATGAAATGTCGATTTTGCGTTATGAAATGTAATTTTAGGCGTCATATTTGGAGTTTTCTGGTATAATTGACATTGCGTGCAGGATGATATTGAGGTGACAGGGATGAAAATTGCTATTTGCGATGACAACAAGCAGGAGCTTTTACAAATCAGTCGACTTGTGGATGAATATCTGAGCGGCGGCTTTACGGAAGACAAAATAGAAGTCCGCAGCTTTGAAAGCAGCAACAAACTGCTCACCCAGATAGAAAACGGCAAACACTTTGATATTTTTCTTTTGGACGTGATCATACCGAACATAAACGGTATCCAGCTTGCCGCGGAAATAAGAAAGAGGAATCAAGTTGCCAAAATTGTATTCTTGACTTCAACCTCGGAATTCGCGGTAGAGTCTTATGCTGTGGGCGCTTTTTACTATCTGTTAAAGCCCATTCAAAAAGACAAGCTCTTTTCTATTTTAGAAAAAGCCTGTCATGATATTACCAGCGGCCTGCAGCCTTATATCGTAATGAAAACACAATCCGGCCTCTCCAAGGTCTTCCTCCACGAGTTAATCAATGTTGAGGTGATCGGAAGAACTATTCATTTTCATCAAAAAAGCGGGATTACTATAGAAAGTACCAGTACTTTATCTCAAGTTGAAGCTGTTTTATTAATTGATAAACGTTTCATCAAGCCACATCGCTCCTATATCGTCAACTTAGACTATATCAAAAATCTCTCACCGAAGGGAATTACAACAACAAGCAACCTGTTCATCCCTGTATCAAGAAATGCTTTCAAAGTTGTAAAAGAAGCCTATATAAATCATTGCTTTCGGGCGGTAGATGAAGGGAGGTAAAAAAGCATTATGGATTATATACGGTCTCTTCTTTCCTTTATTTTCGCTATCGGCGTGATGTATATCCTCTTGGATTGCGAAATCAAACACAAGAAGATCCGCTATCTATTAGGGCTTTATGTAACTATCGTGCTAATTTGCGATGTGCTTGTATTACAAAACTATGGGTATACATATTTTATGAAACTATATCCCCTTCTTGTCCACCTTCCGGTCTTGTTAGCATTTGTGTTTGTATCCAATTTCGAACCCATAAAAGTGTTTTTTGTTCTTTGCACACTCGTCGCTTTAAGCACGTCGTTCTCTTTAGTTGGACTTATTATTTCATATTTTTTTGGCTCCAGCAGGGAAATTGTGAACATTGTTTGCTATATCCTGTATCTACCCACAGTATTTATTATTTATAAGTATATCCGTCCACCCTTTCTTTATATGATGCGCAACACAGATAAAGGCTGGTTAGGATTTTGTGTTATACCGCTTTCCTACTCGGTGCTAATTTATTCTATTGCAATGTATAATTTGGACAGGGTGATAATTGGACCAAATTTAAAGAACGCTGTGCTGCTCTTTATTTTGGCTTCTTCAGCATATTTTATGATTTTTCGCTTTTTCGTGCAAACCAGAGAACACCTGACACTGCAAAACGAGCAGGATTTATTAAGAACGCAAGTAACGGCAGCACAGGTGCATTTTGAAGCATTGCAGGAATCACAGGAAAACACCATCATTTATCGCCATGATATGCGCCACCATCTTAATCTGATCAATTCCTATCTTATGGATAACAACCAGGATGCAGCACAAAAATATATTGCAGACGTCGAAAACTCCATTCAGGAAGCTGTGGTTGAAAAGTATTGCCGCAATTACACCGTTAATTTGATTCTCTCTTCTTATCTTGCCAAGGCCAAGAATGAAGCAATTGCCGTGGAAACCCAGATCGATCTCCCCGAGAACACTGCGGTATCCGATATGGATCTTTGCGTTATTTTTGCAAATGCTGTTGAAAATGCGATTAATGCCTGCAAACTTATCCCTATAGCAAAGGGTAGAATCTTAAGAATTATCTGCAAAACCAAAAATGATAAGTTCTTAATCCAAATCACCAACAGTTTCGAAGGTACGGTCATGTTTGTGGACGACATGCCGATAAGCACAAAGGAAAATCATGGCCTTGGCACAAAAAGCATAGCAGCGGTAGCACAAAAATACAACGGATTGTATTCCTTCATAGCAGAAGACGGCATCTTTAAAGCAAGCATCATCCTGTAATAAATTAGGAGAGAAGGGGGGCGTCCCCGCAAATATCGCATCCAGGGCGAGCTTGATGACGCTTATTATTGCCGCTGGCATCGCCGCTATCCTTCAGGCTGAAGATAAAGGAGCCGCCGTCCGTATAGCTGCCGCCGCGGGCATTCCAATACTTGTCGGCAATGGGCCGGAAGCGGGCATCTTCCCTAACCA
>JAQUXM010000112.1:0-2576 GCA_028692415.1 Syntrophomonadaceae bacterium
ATATGCGGATATCAGGATATATCAAAGGGATGAGCACATTAGTTTGGGTGAGTGCTTGAATTTTGCCATTGAACGGGCGAATTATGATTATATTGCCAATATGTCTGATGATGACTATTATGCGTTCCCATATTTGCAAAATGCGATGGCCGCTTTCACATATACTGATGCGGATGTGATCGGCAAAGGCAGCTTGTATGTTTACTTTGAAGCCAGTAAAATACTGGCCGCCTTATTGCCGGGGCGGGAGCATTGTTATGTACAGGCTGCTGCTGGAGCTACACTGGTTTATAGGAAGGAAGTATTTGCCAGGGTAAGATACCCGGATGTGAATTTGGGAGAGGACACCCTTTTTATACGGAAATGTGTTGAGGAAGGAATAAAGATATACTCCAATGATAGATTTAACTTTGTTTATCTTAGACGACCCAACCCGGATGATCACGCCTGGAAGGTAAGAGATGATTGGTTGCTCGAATCCTGCGAGGTGGTAAGCCAGACCGATGACTATATTACCCTCATCACCCTGCCGGGAGATACTGATTTACGCGGCTTTGGAAAGGAGTAAAGGACATGATAATGGTACAACTGGTGGGCGGCTTGGGTAATCAATTATTTCAATATGCTGTCGGGCGGAGATTGGCCCATCTTCACAATACCATTCTTAAACTGGACCTGTCTGCTTTCGAAAAATACACTTTGCATGCTTACCATCTTAATTATTTTAATATTGTCGAAAATGTCGCTACCGCTGATGATATAGCCAAAATCTCTGGTACAGCTACCCGTTCCTCCGACGATAGCCGGCTAACGGTGGTTAGAGAGCGTTTTTTTCATTTTGATCCAGGCATCTTGGAACTTCCAGATAATGTTATGCTGATTGGATACTGGCAATGTGAAAACTATTTTGCCGGTATACAAGAAATTATTATAGAAGAATTAACCTTGAAGAACAGACCGGATTACAGAAACCAAGAAATAGCTGATGCTATGGCAAGCTCCAATTCGGTAGCCCTTCACGTTAGACGAGCGGACTATGTAAACCATGCTCAAACCAACTTAGTACATGGAACTTGCAGCCTGGAATATTATAAAATTTGCACTGCTAAACTGGCGGAAAAGGTTGATCAACCCCACTATTATATTTTTTCCGATGATCCGGAATGGGTTAAGGAGAATTTTAGTTTTCTTAAGCACCCGGTAACTTTCATTGATTTCAATGGTCCTGAAAAAGACTATGAAGATTTATGGCTGATGAGCAGGTGCAAACATAGTATTATTGCCAACAGTACATTTAGCTGGTGGGGCGCCTGGCTAAACCGTAACCCGGAAAAAATAGTGTTTGCCCCGTTTAAATGGTTTAACAAGAAAGCCAACACCCGCGAACTTATTCCCGCATCCTGGGTCAGGGTTTAAACCCATGATATAGGTAATCCGAGCTATTAATGACAAAAGGGGGATTATGGCATGATATCCAGTCCAAGAGTAAGTGTAGTGATGGCCGTATATAATGGGGAATCGTATTTGCGAGAAGCCGTGGATAGTATTTTGCAGCAAACAATTCCTGACCTTGAATTTATTATAGTCCTTGACCCTTCGGATGATGATACCAAAACGATTCTTGAAAGTTATATCGATCCGAGGATCATTCTGTTACAGAATGATGAAAAACTAGGTTTAGCCATGTCTCTTAACCGGGGGCTAAAACTAGCACGAGGAAAGTATGTGGCAAGGATGGATGCCGATGATATTAGCCTGCCGGAAAGACTTGAAAGACAGGTGGCTTTCATGGAAAATCACGAAGCGGTAGGAGTATGTGGAAGCTGGCTGAAGATCATTGGCTATGATGGAGGCTGGATACGTGAATTGCCGGTTGATCCTGAATTTTTAAAGTGCCAGTTTATTTTTGGGTGCCTTATAGCCCATCCCACGGTCATTATGCGCAGGGACCTGCTGGTTAAACATGATTTATTCTATAATCCGGATTTCACCCATGCCGAAGACTATGATCTATGGGTTCGCTGTGCCCGGCATTTTCAGATTGCCAACCAAAGCGAAGTCCTATATTTATACCGTCATCATGCTGAACAGGCTTCCCGGTATGCGATGGAACAGGAGAGATATTCCGGCCTGGTGATGTCAGATGAACTGAAACACCTGGGTGTTGATTTTACCCATGAGGAAATGGAATTTCATAAAGAAATTAGTGTATGGAGAATACCCGCCAATCCATTATTTGCGGATAGAAGCAGGCTATGGCTTGACAAATTAATTGAGACCAACGCAAGGACCAACTATTATCCGGAGCCGGTCTTTTCGGAAATGGTTAATAAGCGTTGGAATGGTATTTGTGAGAGATGTGGAATAAATCAGTCTGACTGATAAATAATACCGATGTTACCGGGATAGGATATCTATAGGAATTGAGAACCTTAGCTGCTTATCCCTTGAATTGCGAGACAAGCTGATGGTGTTACGGGTTATTACCCGTGATAATTGCGAGCGGTAGCGAAGCATCTAAAATGACTTGGCGATGGATAGATTGCTTCGCTGCACTCGCAATGACATATAAGATA
>JAQUXM010000112.1:2676-8162 GCA_028692415.1 Syntrophomonadaceae bacterium
GTTTCAATTGATGTGTAAGGAATAAAACCCAGCTTTGCTGTAGAATAATCTATATCCGCGTAAGTTGTCTCCAACTCACCCGGTTGCAAAGGCAGATATTCGATTTTTGCTTTTACCCCCAGACCCTTTTCAAGACATTCTACCAAGTATTTAAGGTCAACCGGGCTGGAACAGCCCAGGTTGAATATTTCAAAATCATAATTCTTATCCAGGGCTGCAAGTATACCGGCCACGATATCGTCTATAAAGGTAAAATCTCTTTTCATATTTCCATTATTATATAGATCAATGGTTTTTCCCTCGATAATGGCTTTGGTAAATTTATAATAGGCCATGTCCGGTCGGCCCCAGGGGCCATAAACTGTAAAAAAACGCAAGCCTGAACACTTTAAACCATAAAGGTGATGATAAGTATAAGCCATCAACTCATTGGCTTTTTTTGAGGCGGCATAAAATGAAACTGGATGGTCAGTTCGATCATCTATATTAAAAGGCGGCTTGCTATTCTTGCCATACACTGAGGACGATGATGCATATACCAGATTCTTAATGTCGAAATGCCTGCATAATTCCAAGATATTTAAAAATCCTTCAATATTGGACTTCTGATAACTATAGGGGTTTTCAAGGGAATATCTAACCCCGGCCTGAGCAGCTAGATGACATATTTTCTTGAATCTATAATTCTTAAATAGCTTTTCCAAAAGTCCATATTCCGTTATATCACCTTGAAAAAAATGAAAATTGGAAAACGGTTTAAGCTGCTGCAACCGGTCCATTTTTAATGACGGTGCATAATAGTCGTTGAGGTTATCCAGCCCTACTACTGCATCACCTCTTGACAATAGCGCCCTGGCTGTATTATAGCCAATGAAGCCTGCTGTTCCTGTTACCAGGTAAGTCATGAAATCCTCCTATTTTCTTCCCAGGGAATAATATTTGAATCCCATATTCCGGATTAACGAAGGGTTATATATGTTTCTTAAATCAAAAATCATCGGGGTATTCATCACCGTTTTTAGTCTGGTTAAATCCAAACTCAAAAATCGCTCCCACTCGGTCAATATCAATAGTGCATCAACATTCTCCGCAGTCTGATATTCATTTTGACAATAAATAATGTTTTCAATATCTTTTAAGCTTAACCTGGCTTCTTCCATCGCATGGGGATCATAAACTTTTATTTTTGCACCTTTTTCATTAAGCTTTGAAATAATACTGAGTGAAGGGGACTCTCTCATATCATTGGTTCCAGCTTTAAAAGCCAGACCTAATACTCCAATGGTCTTATTCTCAAGGCCGGTCATGAGATTCTCAATTATGCCAAACATCCTTTGCTTATGTCTTTCATTGGCTTCTATCGTAGCTTCCACAAGGGTCATATTTAATCCATGTTTTTTTCCCAGACCGGCTAATGCACTGATATCTTTGGGGAAACAAGATCCGCCATAGCCGGGGCCAGGATTCAAAAACTCCGGTCCAATCCTATCATCCATTCCCATCCCCGTAGCAACATCAGTGATATCTGCGCCAACTTGTTCACAGAGGGTAGCCATCTCATTGATAAAGGTTACTTTCAAGGCCAGGAATGCATTAGACGCATATTTAATCATTTCTGCAGTTTCAATATCTGTGAAGAGAATCGGTGTTTTACTGATCCTGAAATGCTGGTAGATGCTTTTCATGGTTTGTAGAGCTCTTTCAGTTTCAAATCCGACAATAATGCGATCCGGATACATAAAATCATAAACTGCCCTGCCTTCGCGCAGAAACTCAGGATTCGATACTATATCAAAGGGATGTACTTTAGTCTGGTTCTGGCTTATGATGTTTTTGATTAATTGTCCGGTGCCAACCGGTACGGTACTCTTAACTACGATAGTTTTACCAGCATTCATATATTTGCCAATGTCTCGCGCTGCGCTGTTTATTTGCTCCAAATCAACCGAACCATCGGGTCGTGACGGGGTAGCTACAGCTATTAGAATTACCTCGGATTTTTCAATGCCATATTTTAAATCCGTAGTGAAGGTCAAATTTCCTGCCAGATAGTTTTTCGCTACCAACTTATCCAGATCAGATTCATAAATGGGGATAACACCGTTAATTAAGCTCTTAATCTTATTAATGCTGTTGTCGATACATATCACTTCAAATCCCAAATCCGCCAGGCACGCACCGGTTACAAGGCCAACGTATCCAGTTCCTATGATGGCTATTTTAGGCATTATTTCATTCCTCCTCGAAAAGTTAGGGATCAGCGGATCCCCGAACAATTACCTTTAGATTAAATGTGAGAGCATAATATTGACAAAGTTGTCAATCCCGAAGAGCTCGAATTTTTCACTGTGTGCATAAGCCGCAATATTGGTAATATAACGTTGGTAGCGTTGCTCATCCATGGTTATCAAATATTGCAGCAAATCATCATAACTCCCAAAATCCCTGCGATCAATAAATGTTTCAGGTGGGATGTAATTGCTGACATTATCTGCACCCAGGTAGATTGGTACACAACCACCACGAAAACAGTCAAATATCTTTTCGGTAATATATCCCTTTAAACCAGTCGTATTTTCATAGCAAACTGCATATTTATACCGGGCATATGCATGCTCTTTTGATTTTACCGTGCCCCTGTAACAGTTAACCGAATAATCCCACCCATACCCGTATAAATCAAATTGCTCAGGTATCATTTCCCCAAAATATCTTATAGCTTTAATCCTTTCGGAATATAGCTCCTGAGGTTGGGGATACATTTTGTTGGAAACAATCATGGTACATAGCTTTTTTTCAGCATAAGGCAGTTCAATCCCATAGTATGGCAGCTCAGTTTGTGGATAATAAAACTTAAAATATTGTCGGTTATCAACCAGTTCATCGTTCCATGTCAACAGTTTGCTAAAGTGTTTAAGGTTCTCGAACTCCCAGTTTTGTGGTATAACCACAGGTCCTTCCCACAGCATTAAAATGAGTTTTTCCTGCCATCCTCGAGCAATACATTCTTTCACATACTCCAGATTGTAATTGTTTAAATCGAAGATGATAATTTTATCACATGCTTCTTGACTTCCCAGATCAGCCGTATGAAAACTGATATCATAATCATTTAAGCGTTCCCGTAAACAGTAAAGAGGTTTATGAAGATTAAAAATCCTATTATTCATTACGGCATCATCTACTTTGAGCAATACTGATCTCACTAAGCTTAGAACCCCCTTTTTTGAGTTTTAACCGGATGAAGTGCTGTTTTGAAGCGTATCAAGTTATGAATTAGTCAGCTATCGTAGTTGACCGGTTAGCACAAAGAAACGATTGCTTTGCAATTCTGTCATTGCGAGCGATAGCACCTTGTCATTGCGAGCGTAGCACCTTGTCATTGCGAGCGTAGCACCTTGTCATTGCGAGCGTAGCGAAGCAATCTATTCCAATAGCAAATTCTATATAGGTTAAAAACCTTGTAATAAACAAATTATTGATAATGTACTTTTTGGTAAAACTATCGGCTATTTTCTCTTTATGTTCGTATACTCTTCTGAGCAATTTGTTTGTTGGTTACACTGTGTAAAGAACAGTACTGGTGTATGGATTGCCGCGCTGCGCTCGCAATGACAAGGTGCTATCGCTCGCAATGATATTTCAGAACCATATCGTACTATAAGTCAACTGCGAAAGTTGAGTAAATTATGCTTTAGCTACCTTGCTTAAAACCGAATGCAATCTTAGTAATTGCTCCTTAAGGTCTATGGCATGATTACCTACATAAAATCCATTTTCATCAACCCACTGCGCATTTTTTAAAGTCCCATGCACCTCAC
The DNA here is from genome assembly GCA_028692415.1 of Syntrophomonadaceae bacterium. Lineage (GTDB taxonomy): Bacteria > Bacillota > Syntrophomonadia > Syntrophomonadales > Syntrophomonadaceae > JAQUBU01. Next base: position 6,498 of record JAQUXM010000112.1, read on the forward strand.
AATTAATCCAGCGAACCACCTCATTCTTGGCAAAATTTCCGGCTACTACCGGACGACATTCAATAGCGTTTTGCTGCAATGTTTTAACCATAAATCCCCGATTCAAGGAAACCTCTGGTCGTATTATCAGGGCAAATCCCATCCAACTGCTTTGACCAATCTCTTCCTGAATCATGTAGTAAGGGTGATCATTAAAAAGCCCCTGGAAGAAGGCGGCATTTTCACGCCGGATACGAATAAAACCGGGTAATTTCTTTAATTGTTCCAAGCCCACCGCACCGCTAATTTCCAATGGCCGTAAATTGTAACCAGGTAGAACAAAACGAAAAGCTTCAGTAAAATGATCACGGTTTTTCATTCCACATACCCGATTATGCTCGGGTAAATTACGGGTCCAGCCATGGGCGCGAAGGGAAAGTAGAATATGATAAAGCTCTTCATTGTCACAGACTATAAGACCACCCTCCATAGTTGTAATATGATGACTAAAGAAAGTACTAAAGGTACCCATAATTCCAAATGTACCGGTGTATTTTCCCTCGTACATCGCTCCCATGGCTTCACAGTTATCTTCCAGCAAAATGATGTTGCGTTTATCTATAAGCGTGTTGATTATATTAAAATGATTCGGGTTGCCGAGGAGATTTACCGCCATGATCAAACGGGTCCGGTCTGTGATGGCTTCCGCCAGGGCTTGCGAATTGTAGTTCAAGGTAGCACTGTCGATATCAACAATTTTTAGCTTAAGCCCATACTGGTGCAGCGGGAAATAGGTTGTTGACCAGGAAACGGCGGGGACAATAACCTCGTCTCCCGGTTTTAGAAAATTGTCCTTTTGGTAAAAGAGGGCTGCTACAGCCAATAGATTGGCTGATGAGCCCGAATTCACCATAATACAGTAACGACTACCCATAAATCGGGCAAACGCTTGTTCAAATTCATAGACGTGTTCTCCCATGGTAAATAAGCCAGAGGTTATAACGTTTTGTATGGCTGATAACTCTGCATCGTCCCAGGTACTGCTGGCTAACGGATATTTTAATTCCATCTGAATTTCCCCTGTTCCAAGTAGAAATCATAAGTTGCAGCCAAGCCGGTTCTTATATCATTATTTTTGTGCCATCCCCATTCAATTTGTTTCGTTATGTCCACCAGCTTGTTTTGCATCCCAACCGGTTTGGAAGGATCATGAGAAAAGGAACCTGAATATCCCATGATTTCGGCCAGTAACGCATAGTATTCATTAACTGTGTAATCCCGCCCCACTCCGACATTCATGAGATAAGGCAAATTGTCAAAGTGTTTGATGGCATTGATGAGACAATCCGCAAAGTCACCGGTGTACATAAATTCCCTTCGTACATTTCCATCTCCCCAGATTTCTACTTGTTTGGCCCCGGTTCTCAGTGCTTCATGTAATTTTACGATGATTGCGGCTATTAAATGGGAATCCATGGGGTCAAATTTATCCCAACGCCCGTAAAGATTACATGGTATTATTGTTTTGTATTGATAATCGGCATCTTCAAGACGTATATATTGACACAATCTGCTGGCCGCAATTTTGGCTAATGCATATCCTTCATTACTCGGCTCCAACTCACCGGATAGAATAGCTTCCTCTTTTAAAGGATTGAGCGCATTGCGAGGATACATGCAGGAACT
>JAQUXM010000113.1 GCA_028692415.1 Syntrophomonadaceae bacterium
CCACTACTTTTGCGACTTATATAAAATATGCGGGTTTAGGATTATTGGTTAAATTAAATAGAGGCTGACTCTAAAGCGGTCATAAAGAAATTAAACCCAAAAAATAAACCCGTATCCATCAAAAAGTGGTACGGGTTTACTTCGTTAAGAACTTATTAAACTCTAAGTGGGGCGGGAATCCGCCCTTATGACTTTTGGGGTGCCTCTCGCTGTATTCCTGCATTGTGCCTAAGTACTTTTATCTTGTCGATAAGATAATATATATAGGGAAGGCTGCTTTATTAGATGAGTTCTATGCTTGAGGGTAATCCTATAAAGGCGGTTGATTGATTTTAAATATTCTACAAATATCCAACCACCTGTTATTTAAAATATCCCAAAGAACGGGATTGGAATAATAATTACTTTTACTGTTTGCATCTCTAATTCTATAAAACCATTGACGGATTTTCTCCAGAAATACTTCATTGACCTGGATTTGGTACAAAGTAATAGCTTCGTGAAACGCAAATTCTTCTGCAGTTGCATCGATACCCAGGTTTTTTAACTCCTCCAACCTTACCCGCCCGGCAAATTTTTGCTGCCTGGCAAAATCGGATTTTCCTGCTTGTTCAGGATGCAAACGATATAGTAATAGTATTTCGCCAAGATTCGCAAAGGACATGTAAGCCGAGCATCTTCTCCATAAATCATAATCCTCCACTTCAATAAAGGCCGGATCATAAAATAAATTGTTTTCAACCAGGATATTCTTGCGAATCATAACAGACGGATGTGCAAGGTTATTTTCAAATAGGAGCTTACACCTTATGGTCGCATCATCAGTGGGGAACGCCAGTACCAGATTTTTCTCTCCAAAATACTTTATCCAGGTCCCGCACAGGCCGATATCACTATGCTTATTCATAAAGTCAAGCTGTTGGGCCAGCCTCTCCGGCATACTGATATCATCGGCATCCATACGTGCCACAAATTCCCCCCGTGCTACTTGCAATCCCCGGTTCAGAGAACGCGGCAATCCCATTCGCTCATCATTCTTCAAAAGTATTATGCGCTGATCGGGATAGCTTTCTATTAGAGCTTGGGTATTATCACCCGAAGGGTCCAGTATGATGATAAATTCGAAGTCAGTAAATGTTTGATTTAAGATGCTTTCTATCGCTTCCCGTAGATATTTCTCACTATTATATACCGGCATCAAAATACTTACTTTCGGCTTGGTTAAAGACATAGTTAACCCTCACATATACTACGAATTTCCTGCCACTTATTATCTAACAGCTTGGATAATTGAGGCTCGGGATAATAATTACTGTTTCTATTGGCAGTCTTTATTTTTAATAACCATTGGCGCATTATTTCAGGAGAGATTCGTTTATTTTGGAATTGGTAATGAGTAATAGCCTCATGCAGCACAAATTCTTCAGGTGTTACATTAATACCCAGGCTTTTTAATTCTTCTAAGCGGACCAGCCCGGCTAATTTCTGCTGGATTGCGAAATTTGTTTTACCAGCTTGTTCCGAATGCAACCGGTATAACAATAATACTTCGCTTAAATTGGCCAAGGACAGATAATGTGAACATCTCCTCCAGAGCTCGTAATCCTGCGCGTTGGTATATGCCGGATTATATGAAAGATTATGCTTTAACAGCAAATCTTTGCGCAACATAACTGACGGATGAGCGATGTTATTCTCAAAAAGCAGCTTGCATCTTATGGTTGCATCATCCGGGGGGAATTCCAATACCAGGTTTTCTTCTCCAAAATACTTTATCCAGCTGCCACATAATCCGATTTCACGATGTATATCCATAAAGGCCACTTGCTTTTCGAGTCTTTCCCGCAGGCTGATATCGTCCGCATCCATTCGTGCTATATATTCGCCTTGAGCCTTTATAATTCCGGTATTAAGGGAACTAGCCAACCCCTGATTGGAAACATTGACAAGCAGGACAATTCGTTCATCCTTATAACTCTCGATGATTTCCCGGCTATTATCGCTTGAACTATCGTCTATAATAATAAATTCAAAATCAGTAAAGGTTTGATTCAGAATACTCTCGATGGCTTCCCGTAAAAATAATTCCCCGTTATACACCGATAGCAAGACACTAACTCGCGGTATTCTCATAATTCTTGACTTCCTAACGGAGTTAAGCGATTGTTTCTGCTGTCTAACAAGCTTTCATACAAGCTTTCATACCTTGAGGCAATTATCTCCCAGGTATAATTATTGATCCAGGCATCAAAGGCACTTTTAGCCATACCTGCCCTAATGACCTGGTCATGATATATTTCTTCCAATAAAGCGGCAGAATCCATAATATCTGCTTTGCATAACCCGTTAGCATATTTGATGGTCGGAAGAAGTTTACCCCCCTGGGACCATTTTATGATTTCTTCGGCATTACCGACTTCAGTGGTTAGAAATGGGGTTTTCGATGCCATACATTCAAATAATACGATGGGAGAACATTCAACATGCGAAGGAAAAAGAAATAAGTCGGCTTGCTTGTATGCTGCAACCGTAACTTCTCGGCTCAACGAATCTATGATTAGATTTTTCCGGTCTTCCCGTCTTTGCGGTGAAGCCAGGAATAGCCTCTGCATTTCGTGGCATGCGTCAAAGCATCCTCCATCCACTTTGTCAGCAATAATTATTAAGGTTGCATTTCTTATCTTGGCTGAATCAAAAATTTGTATAGCTTCCGGATGACCTTTGCCACCGGTATGGGATCCGACATGAAGGATGAGAAAATCATCGGGGGGAATTTGAAGTATTTTTTTGACATTCAGGCTGTTGTTTTCACTTAAAAATTCATATTCAGCAGCACCGTTGGGAATAACCGTGATGTTTTCTATTCCGTTGGCCCGTGCAAAATTAATATCTCTGTAATCTTCTGATAAAAAAACATTCATATCGTATTTATGCATCATGGTCTTCATTATATTAAAGTAATCTGCCCATTGGGGGATATACAAAGCGGAAAAGCCGGTCGGTACAAATACTTTGATGCAAGTGATTTCGTCCAGAATATCCAGCATAAGATCAGTTGCCCATTGTTGGGCGGCAAAATTGGCAATCACATCATAATCCGAATCTAACAAGAGTTTTTGATAATCATGGATATTACCTTTGTATCCCGATAAATAATTCCCTGAAATATTAAATTCTACAATTTCAACCCCGTTAATGGTCCTATTATGTCTATCGTCCCTTTCTGAGGTTGCTACTGAAACACTATGTCCCATTGTAACCAGATGCTCGGATATTTGTTTTACAACTTCCTGCATTCCTCCAGTGGAGGGATAATAAGATTCAACTGTATGTAGGATTTTCACATAACCCCTCCAATGCTGATAGTTACAGATATATCAAATCGCTAAAAAGCTAAATGCGATAATTTAAATCAATAATGCCTGACTATTCCATTTTATGCTGGAATCTTCAAAAGGTTATCTAATATTGCTTGCTCACGGCATATACGAATAATGGCCCAAAAATCCTTTATATGAATCGATATATGTGAACAAGAATAAATTCTTGGAGGCGAAAGGTGTCCCCTGCTTCTTTAAACGGGCAGGTTCTAATCCCCCGCCTCGTTGCAGCGGTTTGTTGAAACGGCTTCGCAGTTTCTTCCAATGCTTAAAATAAAGAACGGGCTTCCGCTATTCCGGAAGCCCGCCCTTTAAACCTTCCAATGACCTCTATGGGCATTCTACGGTGGACACACAAAATACTGTAGGTGTACACAGGTTGGAAACCGTAAAAGCCAGATTAATAGGACTTTGAACCATGGTGGATGTGGTAGTAATTGCTCCGGGATTACAGGTATAGGCTACCTGGTAGGTAGGGGTAATGCCGCAATCACATAGACCCAAACCTGAGTCCGGTAAGGTCACGGCTCCTGATTGGTTGCTTACTATACAAAAGTCAGCAAAGGTTACACCATGGTTAATGAACAAATACTCTAGACCAGTATCAAAAGAAAAGGATAGAGTCATCGGGCTGGTATTAGTGTGAAGTGCTACATTGTAAACAACCATATTACACTGGTCACCAGCAGCAACCGGTGGGAACAATGGATTACCACAGGTAACCGTTGCTGCATATGTCTGGGTAACATTGGATACTTCCTCCGCACAAATTTTTACAATCGCCATTAAAATCTCACCTCCTTAATATCTTAATATATGGAAAAAATAATAAAAAGTTACAAATTAGGATTTACATGCTGTGCGGCTTATCCGTTGCAGCGAGAACAAGATTCAATCACCATACTCCCATTCAAGGGAAGAATATCCTGGCTTTTTTGTTTGCTGTTAATTTCCTCCAACTTCAAAATCTTACTTTCCAATAGCAATATGCGATCCCCCAGTTCTTCGATACGATTTATTATTTCCGTATTAGCTAGCACCTCCAAACTGGTATTTTCACAAGGGGCAAACACAATAGTAGACTGGGAACCGGGCTTCATTGTCTCTTCCACCTCCAATTCTCTTAGTAGGTCAAGTGCCTGCAGATAACAATCCCTGGCATTGTCCTCTAAATTGTTTTCAGAAATCTCATAAGCTACAGCAGTTTCCTGATGACTAGCTTCCTCCAGCACGGGATTATAACTGCTTTCTTCTGCAAGCTCGGCGGACTCAGATACTGTAATATTTTCAACCTCGAATTCTGCGACTTTTTCAATTTGATCCTCAGATACCGGGTTTAGATCAAATTCGTTGCTTATAGCGTTTCCCGTCTCAACATTATCGGTAGGTAGTGTTTGATCTTCAAAAACTTGATTCATATTTTCCTCTGCTGCTGCTGAATATGCGGGGAACAGCTCTGGAGATTGGACAATGTTATGGCTTGGATCATTTGAACAAGCTTCATCAATATCACTTGAAATACAAGTGCAATTACAACAAACTGGGTCTCGGGTATGACTGGGCTTGTTATAAACAATCTTGGCTCTCTCCCCAATTTGAACGGTATTATAACGGCTCTGCCGTTTGCTAAAACCATGGTGCACTGAGTTTCTCTCCCTTCCCTAAGAACACTGGATCTCTTTCTTCGCTTCAATAATATATGCAATTAAGCATAGGGCTGTTCTTGCTCATAATTCTTCATGAAGTCTTATTTGGAAATTTGATCAAAATATATAAGCGAATTATTTGGGATTTGCACAGCCTGACCAATGGGGAAATAATTGTGTCACTTTATCCAGAAAATACATAATATGAAGGAAAAGATTCAAGTTTTAGTATTTAATTTTTATTTATACAAATTAAAGGGGGCATTCCAGTGATTGAAAAGGATTGGACGATTGCCAGACTAGTACACAATTATCCAAGCAGTAACCAAGTATTTCAGCAATATAATATAAATGTAAGCTGTTGAGGCGGCGATGGTCGTTTGACATTGGAGCAGGCTGCTCTAAAGCGAGGAGTAGATCCTAATGATTTAATTAAATCGATTAAAAAGCATAATCAGGAAGGGGAATAAATTGACAAGTTTCCTCTGGAATCCCGTTTAACATCTGGAGGTCTGATATTCACGGACACTGACCCGGGCTTGCTTCAATAGCAGCCCGGTAATTATTTTGACTTATCCGGTAGTCCGTTTATCTGCGATTAATGCCGATAAGTCCATGAAATAATATCTGATACATTTAGTAGCATCTTTAGCTACCGGTTCATAAAATAATTAGAAATCACCAAAGCATTGCGTCTGAAATTGAGCTATGAAACGCAGCGAAATCACAAAAAATAAACCTTCTCACAAATCTTTTACCTAGCTATTTCCCAAACATATAGGTAAAAAATGAAATGTTTATATGCGCATTCCTTGACAGCAAGCGGGGGGGGGGGACTAATTGGAAACCAACATTCTTATAGGCAGCACAGTACGGCAAAAGCCGGCCATTTTAAGAGAATTTCTACGAAGCCTTGCTGAACTCGACCGCAATTCAGTGACTTGCGATTTTATTTTTTTTGATAATAACGAATCTGATGAATCTTCAAACTTGCTTAAAACCTTCCGGGTATCAGGTTCAAGTACTTTGCTAACCGGGGAACCACCAGAGATTTCATATGAATGCACTGATGAAACCCATGTGTGGAATACTGGCTTGATATGGAAGGTGGCAAGCTACAAGGATTTTATTCTCAATTATGCATTTGAGCATGGATACTCGCATGTTTTTCTGGTGGATTCAGATTTGGTTTTACACCCATTAACTCTTCAACAACTACTTGCTGCTAATGTAGATATAGTTTCAGAAATATTTTGGACTGAGTGGACCAAGGGAGCGGGCAGGCTGCCTCAGGTCTGGATGTCTGGACAATACAGTTTCGTTCCCGGGGTAGACCAGGTTTTACAAAACGACATCTATAGAAAAGAAGCCATCAAGATAATTGGTATTCTAAGAGTGCCCGGGTTATATGAAGTAGGGGGACTGGGGGCATGTACCTTAATCTCTCGAAAGGCTATTGCAGCAGGGGTGCGGTTTGCCAGGATTGGTAACGTGGATTATTGGGGTGAGGACCGGCATTTTTGTATTAGAGCTTCGGTATTGGGTTTTAAACTCTATGTTGACACCCATTTTCCCGCTTTTCATATCTACCGTGAAAGCGATCTAGATGGCGTTAATAATTACAAAATAGATTGCCATAAAACAGGAGGTCAAGAAAGAGGAATTTATACCCGGCCGAGAAAAGAGGACGGAAACACCTTGACCCTCTCGATGGTTGTACGCAACGAGGCAGACCGTTACTTAAAACAGGTTTTGGAACATGCTCGTCAGTACATTGATAATGCAGTCATCATAGATGATGCCTCATCAGATAACACTGTAGAATTATGCCGTGAAACGCTAAAGGATATTCCTCTAACATTAGTCGAATTAAAAGATAGTGAATTTGGTAATGAATATCTGCTTCGCCGGCGTCAGTGGGAGGAGACCATTAAAACCAACCCTGATTGGATATTGGCTCTGGATGCTGATGAAGTTTTTGAAGAAGATATAATAATGACAATTAAAAACTTAATCAATCAGACCGAGTATGATGTTTACTGTTTTAGATTGTATGATTTTTGGGATGAAGAGCATTATCGGGAAGACCGGTTTTGGCAGGCTCACTTACATTACCGCCCTTTTTTAATTCGCTATCTTCCAGGGTTTCCTTATCGTTGGAGGGAGACCGCCCAACATTGTGGAAGGCTGCCTGAAAATATATTGGATCTTTCATATGCCAATTCCAGTCTCCGGGTCAAACATTTTGGCTGGTTACGGGAAGAAGACAGAAAAACCAAGTATGAACGTTATATGAAATTTGACCCCGATGGGGTTTACGGTAACCTGAACCAGTATAATTCCATACTTGATTCTCATCCCAGTCTCGTAAAATGGTGTGAGTAATGTTTTCCAAAAAGGAGTTTTAAACGACTTGCCCTGTTGGCAGACAAGCTCTGAAAGTATTGTAACCCTCATTCTATAGAAATTTATAGAATTTGCAGGGTTCTTTTTATTTTTATCGTTATTATTAATAGGGGAAGGGGGTGGTCAAGGTTTGCCAAGATGAGTTATGGATTGAAAATTTCCTGGCTAAAGACCCGCAGGCATTTGAAGAATTAATAAACCGGTATAAAGCTTATGTTTTTGCTATAATTCTACGCCTGGTAAACGACCCGGACGATGCTCAGGATATTGCCCAGGAAGTATTTTTACAGCTTTACCGCTCACTTTCCGAACAGCACCCTGACCACCTGCAAGCCTGGATCGGGCGAATAGCCGTTAATAAGGCTATTGATTGGAAACGCAAGCGAGCCCGGCAGTTGGAACTGGCCACGGGCGATGTGGACAGGCAGGCGGCACCTGCTGAGCTAGATTTGAGTCCCGAGCAAATGCTGCTCAAACAGGAAAGAGAGTCGCATGTGAAAGATCTTTGCCGGAGCCTGCCGCCTCGTTACAGCCGGGTTATTATTAAATACCATTTTGAAAACAAGTCCTACCAGCAAATTGCCCGGGATGAGGGCATTAGTTTAAAAACCGTGGAGTCACGACTATACCGGGCGCGCAAAATCTTGCGCGAACGATGGGAGGAGGGAGCAGAATGAAGCATTTCAGCAGCGAAGAATGG
>JAQUXM010000114.1 GCA_028692415.1 Syntrophomonadaceae bacterium
CAGGTTGTTATGGGGACCGGGACAGCATTATCTTTGCGCTGAGTTTAAACCCTGGGCAAATCAGAATCGCCGACAAAATATCCCGTTCTCCCGAGGACGCAGTGAAGAGTTCATATCCGGAAATAGCCTATTTGGAAGATGATAGTATTATTATCAAGGAGTATAAAACCAATAGCAAACTGCGGGATTAGTATGATTATCGCCGGTGCTAAAAGTTACTACTTCTTAAAAGCTGCATTATGGCCTGGTATTTCGCAATGTCTGCCTTATCTTGCGTTGATAACTGTTTTAAATAACTTGTAGCTGCAGCATTATCGCCTTTCAATGTGGAAGCAACTGCTAACCAGATCCGGGCGGTTGCTGCCTTTTCATTATTCATATTAACTACCTGGCTCAATAGCTCCTCCCCCAGTTTGATATTACCCTGACAAACTGCGGCCTGCCCCGTCAGCAAGTTTAAACCGATACCGGACTGGCCTGCCCCCGCGGGGAGTTTTTGCCTTATATTAATAACCCTGATAAAATACTGTTCAGCTTGCTCTTTTCTCCCAACCTGTAAGAAATACCAAGCAGCATCCATATTATTCCCAGCCAGAATTTCATAGCTCTGCTCCAACAGTGGATTTGCCCTGACTAGAGCTTCTGATTCGGCTATTCTCAGATCACCCTCACGGAGCATGGCGTAAATATTAATCAGGGCGTTACGAACCTTGCTGTTGTAGGGTTCAAGCTCTGCTGCTCTGGCAGCATAATCCTTGGCTTCTTGATGAGCCTGGGAATTCTGGTCGTTATCAGCTTTCAAGGCCTGAATTTGCGCAAGGTTTACCTGGTAAACGGCTTGCCAGGGATCAAGCCTGGCAGCCTTTTGATAAAAATTTGAAGCTTTTTCTAATTTATTTTCTTCCAGAGCTTGAGCCCCAATCTCTTTTAATTGAGAAGCACGGTAAATTGCACCGGCTTCGACCAATATTATTAAAGCAATAAGAATTCCAAGGACTGCTGGAATTACCCCCGTGAATTTGTTTATTTCCGTCCGATTCTTTTTATTTATTAGCTTAATGTTAGTTCGTGTTTCATTTACTATCCTTCCTTTAATACCACCGATCAGAGCATAGAATAATATACCCGTTGATGGCAAAGAAAAATCGAAATCAATAGCACTATGCATACCAATCATGATAACCGCTATAGCACCCCCCCACAGGGCGTAATGTGATAAATTACCATCTCCCAACTGTTGCTTGAAATTAATTAGAAGCTTAAGAAATAAAACAACTATGGCTAATAAAGCCATCAATCCAAGGCTGCCTACTTCCACCAGCGTCTGCAGATAATAGCTATGAACCTCACGGCTCCAGTACAAACGCTCTGCATAACTATGATAAAGGGCCTCCCAGCCTCCTCCACCGGTTCCTAACAGAGGATAATCCCGGGCTATCTTTATGGCATCCTGGTAAAACGTAAGCCGGTCATTTACACTGTAATCTTGCAATGATGTTTTTTCAACTTTGGCACTGATTTGCCGGGGTACAATCTGAGTAATACCGCCTGAATTTGAGAGCAGCATATAAAACAACCCAAGCATTAAAACAAGCCAGATGCCCAGAAGTTGAGGTGCCCCTATTATAAAAAAATTCTCTTTGCCATCAGGGCGGTTAGCCTTTCGTTTACCTGATTCAACCAGCCATTGCATGAATATGGTCATCATCAAACCAGCCAGAACAAATCCCAGGGCTGATATTTTTTGCCCCATGTTTATACTGTTTAAAAAACCAAAACCGGACACCACACCAAATAAGAAGAATATTGCCCAATTAAATAAAGCGTATCCACGACTCTGTTTATTAATCACGAATATAAAAAGCATGAAGCCCAAAGGATAGAGTATCCAGGTGCCCCGTGATATAGCCCCAATAATCACTATTACCATCAAGAAATTCCCGCCAGTATATATAAGACGGCTAATTCTACGCTCGCTCCTCAGGGTTAATCCCCATCCAACAAGACTAAGCCCGGTCAGGTAAATTGCCAGTGTATTATGATACTGCAAGGTAGACCTTATATGTCCATCCGCATAAGCACCAGGAATATTTATTATACCGGCCGCCGCCCCCATACCTGCGATAGCCAGGCCAATTCCCATCATATAAGCTATCAATATCAAGCGATTATAATCGCTTTCATTCCTTATCATACGGCCTGCCATAAAGTAAACCATAAAGAAAAGCGCCATCGTGAGCAGGGCCTGCAACGCCTGATGAATATGTACCGCATTGATGATGGACAGGAGATAACTTACCATCAATGCCAGGATTGCCCAATCCAAAGGATGGTTGAAAAACCTTTCATCCCGCTTAAATAGCAATTCCCCAACACAGCAGGCAAAGGACAGGGCAACTACCATAATGATTGGCAGCAATTCCTGTTCAAAATACAAACCACGAAAATAGGGCGAAATAAAAACGACTCCCATCAGGCCGCCTGTGAATATGAAACGCAATACACCGCGTTTGCTGTACCTTGAATCCTTATAAAGCCGTTCTGAGAAATTGATTGTCCTCACCCCAATATAATTATTTTTGTCCGTACTGGCCGAATGAGCTAAATTCGTCCATTTTGAAAAGCTCGATATTTCATATTAATAAAATCTTTAATTTCAGAGCAAAAACGTTCCTCCCCAAAACGCTGCGCATTTTGCCAGATAACGCGGGGTGTAAAATAATCTTCCCAGGCTAAAAACTGTTTCACGGCAGAATTCAGAGCTTCAATATTCTGCTCATGAAAAAATACTCCGGTAGCTTCGTCCCAGTTGTCTCCGTTGGCCGGCACCACGGTCTCCGCCGCTCCGCCTCGTCCTAATGCGATAACCGGGGTACCACAGGCTTGAGCTTCCACCATCACTATGCCAAAATCCTCATCGGCGGCAAATACCAGGGCACGGGCCTGGCCCATCAGTTTGGCCAATTCCTGTTTATTCTTCCAGCCCAGCAATTTCACGTTGCTACCAGCCAGGCGGCAGCATTCATCATAGGTCGAGCCATCTCCAACCACGATTAGAGGCAAACCGCTTTCATTAAAAGATCTGATGACAAGATCGGCCTTTTTATAAGGCACCAAACGCGAAACATAAATAAAATAGTCGCCTTTTTTCTCTTCAAGCACATAGTTTTGCAAATCCACCGGCGGGTAAATTACCCTGGATTCGCGCCGGTAAACCCGCCAGATACGTTGAGCGGTATATTGAGAGCTGGCTATAAAATAATCAACCCGGTTGGCGCTTTGGGTATCCCATATACGCAAATAATGAAGAACCACCCTGGCCAACAGCGATTTCCAACCCTTATCGATACGGTGTTCCCGCAAATAAGCATGAGCCAAATCCCAAGCATAGCGAGCAGGGGCATGGCAGTAACAAATATGCAGTTGATCGGACCGGCTGAGGACCCCCTTGGCTACACAATGACTGCTGGAAAAAATTAGATCATAGCCGGATAGATCCATTTGCTCAATCGCATAAGGAAGTATCGGCAAATACCGGCGGTAGCGTTTTTCAATCTTACGCCAGCCCTGCAGCATTGAACCGTGAACTTGCTCGGGAGCAAAACCCAGGCGATCTAAACTTTTCTTATCAAAAAACAGGGTATATAAAGGGGCTTCCGGGTATAGCCGGTGAAAAAGCGCCAGGCAGTTCTCAGCACCGCCCAGCTTTACCACCCAATCATGTACCAACGCTATCTTCATCTCAAATCTCCCCTACCCAATGTTAAACTAAAACAAATCATTTCCATCATAAACTCTCTTAAATCGGGCTCAAAGCACCAAGACATTCCGACCTTATGCCGTAGTATAAGGCTATCATATATAACTAGGAGTTTTCATTACTTTGCTGGTGCGCGTACCCGCGCGCATGGGTGTCTATAATCCAATTTATTACCAAATGTTCTACAGATAAAGAATATTATCCTTTTTCCTTTCTTTTTATTGGATAAATTACTCTTTGCCAGTAATATTTTCTTTTCCCTAAAGGAATTTATTGATAATTTCTAGAATTAAAGTTCATACCTCTATATAAAGGAGTGATCTTTATGAGCCAAGTATCTTTAACCCCGGCCAAGGCCAATAAACCCATTGAGGGGAAAAAAGGCATGGCCTGGATAACCCACAACCGGTTTTTTGTCCCGCTGCTGCTCTTTATCCTGGTTCAAGCCCTGGTTATGCTTGGTGTTTTCAGCCGCAGCGATCTTAGCCTCTATGATGTCTGCTACCGGCTCAAAGGCGCCGAAAATCCCGGCGAAAAAGTAGTAGTTCTGGCCATTGACGACTCTTCCATTTCCCGGCTCGGTCCCCCGGCCTGGCCTCGCTCAACGCACGCGCGTCTGCTGGAAAAGCTGATTCAGGCTAAAGCAGTGGCCTTTGACTTGACTTTTGCCAATGCCCAGGATCCCAAGGAAGATGAGACATTTGCCCAGGCCATAGCCAACCATGGACGCGTAGTACTGGCCGCCAAGTTTACCTTTGAACAGGATGAGAATGGCGAACCTGTGCAGGGTTTCGAGCCTCCGCTTAATGATCTGCTGGCCGGCTGTGCTGGCCTGGGCTTTGTTAATACACCAACTGATATCGACCAGCGGGTAAGGCGTTCCAGCCTGGTCGATGTCAATACGTTTGAAACCCCATTCCCCAGCCTGGCTATAGCTACGGCTATGGTATCCCAAAACATTAATTACGATGAACTTGAATTGCAACCCGGACGCCTGACAGTAGGCAATAAGCAAATCCCCATTGACTCACTGAACCAGGCCATGATTAAATACTGGGGACCCAAAGCGACCTTTAAAACCATAAGTTATGCCGATGTAATAGAAGGCAAAGTAGCTCCTTCCTATTTTAAAGATAAAATCGTTCTGGTCGGAACCATTACTCCTGAAGATCATGACTTTTTAGCCACACCCTACACTACCAGCAATATGGTCAAAGGCGGGGCCCTGGATACGCCCGGAGTGGAAATACATGCTTCGATTGTTCAGAATTTCTTGGAAGGCCAATGGTATCGAGCCCTGGACCACCGTTTCAATATCTTTTTCCTGCTGCTGGCCGGCCTCTTGACATCAGTGTTAGTCAGCGGGCGGGGTCCTTGGAGAGGCTTGCTTGGAACCTTCTTTGTTACTGCTGCCAGTATGGCCTTGGTTTATTGCCTTTGGAACTACCAACACCTGTGGCTCAGCCTTGCAGGTCCTCTGGCTCTAATATTTCTTACTTATGTGGTGGTAACTTCCACGGAATTCATCCAGGCTGAACTGGGACGGCGCAAAACCAAGGCCATGTTCTCCCGCTATGTTTCACCAGATGTAGTTGACGAACTTATGGCCAATCCCGATGAAATATCGTTGGGCGGCAAGAAACAGGTAGTTACGATAATGTTTACTGATATACGGGGCTTCACCGCCTTCAGTGAAAACAAGGACCCGGTTAATGTTATTTCCCGTTTAAATGAGTATCTCACCGCGCAGACTGATGCTATCCTAAAGCACGGGGGCACCCTGGATAAGTATATGGGTGACGGTTTGATGGCTTTTTTCGGAGCTCCTGTCTACTATGAAGATCATGTCGAAAGAGCAGTCAAGGTAGCTCGGGATATTCAACAAAGGGTAGTTGAACTGAATGAAAAATGGGCTAAAATGGGTGAAGTTCCCCTGCTGATAGCATGTGGCATTAATACCGGACCGGTAGTGGTCGGCAACGTAGGCAGCCCGGAACGCATGGATTACACCCTGATCGGCGAGGATGCCAACCTGGCTTCCCGGGTTGAGGCCCTGACCAAGCTCTTCGAAACCCTGGTTCTGGTTTCCGAGCGTTCCTACGAGCTACTGCCGGAAGGCGAGGTCAAGAACAGCCTCCACTATGTCGGCGAAGAACTGGTGAAAGGCTTTACCAATCCCATCAGAGTTTACTCTTTCACCGATCTGAATCTTCACTTCGAGAAGTCCAAGGACAAAGGGTTTAAATAAGTTGTTAATATAACAGTAATAACTCCCCTTATTTTATACAGGTCCAATAATAAGGGGAGTTTTTCATGTCAATAGGAATTACATTCGATGTAGAAAGATCAATATTAACAACAGATATAATAATACTAACGATCAGTTAAGAATTCCATCCTCAATATCCGATTGTTAAGCAATCTAACGAATCTGCACCGCATTGCAATGCGGTTCGAAAACCTGCGGATACTGCCCCTACTGTTTTCGTTTCCTCGGTTTTCAGCTTTTTCCCGTCTTGATATAACAACGCATTAGGGAGTTTTTTATAACCAGCAAGAAACTTCATTCGTAATTCTAATTAATTGTCAGATTGGTAAATCGTTAGATATCAGCACCATTGTCGAACAGATAGAACATATTCTGTGGTAGCACTTCCGTCTTCTGAGGTAACCTGCAGCTTGTCACCATCTGCAATTACCTCATCATAAGCTTTGCTATTGCCATTGCTGTCAAGAATGACAATTGTAGGACTTGATCCGTCTATTGCTGTTATATCGTTTATTACTTCACTTACTGCAGGCGGCGTGCTGCTATACCCAATTATTATATTATTAGTAGTATTAGGAACTATATCAAAAGCATTTGAAATATCCGTACAAGAACTGGGTATGAAAGAATTATTCATTATTATTCGGAATTCACGAGGAGTTTCATCTGCTCCGGTACGGACAAAGCGCACGGTTTCGCTATCCGTATATTCCAGGGTATAATCAGGCAGCGACAGGCCGGCAAAGGCTGTATAAATCTTTTGCGCTACCGCAGCGGCGGCTGAATCATCATTTTGGAGAACAACCTCGACCATAGTAGAGTCGGGGTCTAACACCCCGTCGTCAAAGACCAGCCTTATCGTGCCATCACTAAGGGTGGCACCATTGGTAATAGTAAGTTCATTAACCTGAAGGACATCAGGGGTGCCTGCTTCGCAACTTATTGACATATTAATACCGGTTGGCAAATCAACATCATCGGCATATTCGACCGAAAGATTGCGAAAAGCATTTTCCAAAGCGAGTAGCCCTATATAATAACCGTTATAATATGTAGCACAAACATTATAATAACCAGTAATTATAGAATCGTTGCTGATCTCATCGTATATGCAACTTGCTACAGATGCTGAAGAACCTTGTACCCCCTCATCGATATACACTTCCTTCATAACTGTATCGCCGATATAGTTGTCATAGACTGACAAATGTATGTACCCGGGACTGGTTCCCCCATCGGTTACCTGCAGGCAAGCAGCCTCAGCACTACCCACCTGCGGACAGGTGCTGATGTTAGTGCTGCCGGTCACCCCCGTGCCGGGATCGCGGTTAACATTCAGGGTGTAAGTTTCGGTGGAATACCCGTCCGCGGCTGTGACAACGATCTCAATTACATTGCTGCCCAGGTTGAGGTTGATAGGATTGTTGACCAGCGCGTTGTTGCAATATACCTTGACAGTGGCCGAGGCGTCCAGGAGGTCAAAGCTCAATGCAACCTGGCCGACCATGTTTTCGACATCTATCGTATACTCAGTCTCAATGCTGTCGGATGTAGTCAAAGTCAACAGTTCAACCGGTTCTTCATCACCTATGCCCATTAACGTCAGGCTGCTCAAGCGGGCTTCGCCGTTCAAGGGATAATCCCCGCCGGCAGCGATATACCCCACACGATAGCCGTCCTGATAGGGTCGGTTGCCGCTGGCTCCGCCATAAGGCTGATAATCTGTGGAGTCGGCCCGTCCTTGAATGTAGCCCGACCCAAAATTATTAGTATTGCTATTACCGTTATAACCGCACTCTGATAAATAGTACCCGTCGTAATATCCTGCTTCATAAGTTGATTCAACTAAACTCTCTGGAAATGGAACATCACTCTGGTAGGCCCAGAAGCCGTTATTGAAGCCTAAATCATACTGGCTGTCATCATAACCATCAGAATATGACGCATCATAACGATCAGATCCGGTATTTCCTTTGAAGCTGTAGTTCAAATAACCGTCCATATAGCCGTCATTGTA
>JAQUXM010000115.1 GCA_028692415.1 Syntrophomonadaceae bacterium
GCGGCCAGATTAACCAATCTGCCTTCAGCCAGCAAGTACAGGCGGCGACCGTCAGCCATAACAAATTCCTCAATATTGTTCTTGAGAATCCGGGTGCTGTCAGCCAGTTCATTCAGATCCCCCTTGCTGATTTCCACATCGAAATGGCCCGCATTGGCCATAATGGCATTATCTTTCATAACTTGCATATGTTCTTTTCTTATTACATTTACATTACCGGTTACCGTAATAAATATATCTCCCAATTTGGCGGCTTCGGACATCGGCCTAACCTCGAAGCCATCCATTATGGCTTCATTGGCTTTAATAGGATCGATTTCGGTTATTATAATTTTGGCGCCCATGCCCAGAGCTCGCATGGAAACACCTTTGCCGCACCAACCGTAGCCGGCGACTACTACATATTTTCCTGCCACGACTAGATTAGTGGTGCGATTTATCCCGTCCCAAACGGATTGACCGGTACCGTAGCGGTTGTCAAAGAGGTATTTCATATAGGCATCATTAACGGCTATCATAGGGAAGGGGAGGGCGCAGTCTTTATCCATAGCCCGCAAACGGACGATACCGGTGGTGGTTTCTTCACAACCACCAATTATATTCTTAACCTGTTCAGGGCGATTCTTAATAAGAGCGGTAACCATATCCGCACCATCATCAATAATGGCATCCGGCAGGCAATCAAGAGTCATTTCAAGATACTGGTGATATTCTTCAGCATTTTCGCCGTGGATGGCATATATAGTTATGCCGGAATCTACAAGTGCTGCCACCACATCATCCTGCGTTGACAAAGGATTGCTCGCACAGGCAATAACATCTGCGCCAGCTGCTTGCAGGGTCTGTAAAAGGTAGCCGGTCTTGGCTTCCAGGTGCAGGCAACAAGCAATAGTCATATTAGCTAATGGCTGATTCTGTTCAAAATCGTTTTTTAAGATGTTAAGGACCGGCATATTCTGACTTACCCATTCCAATTTGCGGTGTCCTGAAGGAGCAAGAGCCAGGTCTTTAACAATTGATTTACGTGAATGGTGGCCGGCTTTTATAGCGTTCATGCAAAAACCTCCTATGTATTCTTCAAGTATAAGCGGCTGACTATGGCAAGAAACGCCAATAGCCAAGCATACCCGATCCTGACATAAGATATTATAAGCAATAATGCCATCAATAGGAATAGGCTTGGATAACTATTTCCATTCCTCAAACCAGGAGTAATCAACTAGATCAGTGCCGTAGTTGCGGGCATTCTTGACACTGTAGTATTGGGTATTGCCATAATAAATATCAAACCAGTATGGATAGCTGGACCACAGTCCATAGTTTACATCGCCTGTATCCATGACTTGAAGAGAGCGGTATTGCTGCCCTTGGATATCAATGGGTTGAGAAAGATGGATTATAGTCCCATAAGGCAATATGGGAATCCGGGGATCGCCTCCATCATTTACCGGATAACGCGGGTGAACAGCTATACCACCGATAAAGTAGCTCTGTCCATTTGAAGGCCGGGGGGCATTGGCTTCTTCCGTATAAGCTGTAGTTTTTTGATTTTTTACGGTAAACTGCACATACCATTTGGCATCCTTATCCAAGTTGCTATTCTTATTCTCGGGTTCGGCTATAGGAGTCTTTCGTTGTGGCTGGGATTTACTGCTGTTTGCCAAATTCCAAACTAAACCCATGATAATTATTAAGGCAGTGATAGCCATTAGAAGATAATGAAAATTCTTCTTAGTCATATATCAAATCCTCCTTTGTTAATCTAATTTGCTTCATAACAGCAAATAATATTTAAAGGTTGATTTGATAATTTTTCTAATGAAACTTATCGAAAAAATAAAACAGGGCTATCAAGAAAATCTTCTGATAGCCCCTGGAATGTCTGAAAAATATTTGCTGTTTATTCGACCAGCAGATTAGGCAGGAAGGTGGAGATCGCCGGGAAGGCAATTAGTATTGCCAGACATATAACAATCGCAGCGAGAAACGGCCATATGCCTTTAAATATTGTTTCCAAAGGAACTTCAGGTGCCACCCCCTTGATGATATAGACATTCATGCCGACCGGTGGGGTAATAACCCCCATTGCTACACAGAGCACAATAATAACCCCGAACCAGATGGGGTCATAACCCAGGTTGTTAACAGCAATCGGGTAGAATATCGGGATAGTCAGTAATATCATGGCCAGGGCGTCAATAAAGCAGCCCAAAACTAAATAAATAAGCAAAATTATAGCCATTACCACAAAAGATGGTAATGCCAGTGAACTGGTCCAGGTGGCAAGTTCAAAAGGAACCCGGCTGACTGCCATAAAACGGCCGAATATCACCGAACCGGCAATTAACAGCATAATCATTGCGGTAGTGCGGGTCGTATCAAAGAGTGACTTTTTAAACCCTTCCCAGCTGAGATTGCGTCCGGCCAGGGCCACTGCCAGTACCCCGAAGGCTCCGATCGCACCGGCTTCAGTAGGGGTAAACCAACCAACAAAAAGCCCGCCCATGGAAAGCGCAAATACCAGTAAAACTTCGCCCAGCCCGCTTTTTAATGCTTTCATTCTTTCCCTCCAATTGGAACGGGGACCGGGAGGACCAAGTTCCGGGTTGCGTCTGGTAAGTATAACGATGGTTATTTGGTATAGCAGCATCAAAAGGATGCCGGGCAGTATACCGGCAATAAACAAACGGCCGATGGACTGTTCGGTTGCCATACCGTAAACGATGAATATAACGCTGGGCGGAATCAGAACCCCCAGAACTCCGCCGGCGGCCACACTGGCGGTAGCCAGGGAGGTGTCGTATTTGTATTTCTTCATTTCCGGTAGGGCAATGGCACCCATGGTGGCAGCCGTAGCGGTGTTGGAACCGCAGATTGCCCCGAATACGGCACAGGCGGTCTGGGTGGCAATAGCCAGACCGCCGGGCCAGTGCCCGATCAATTTATAGGCAAAGATATAGAGCTTGGTGCCGATACCTGAGTAATAGGCCAGAAAACCCATCCATGCAAACATGGCAATTACACTGAGGCTGTATGACGAAAAGGTGCTTATAAGTTCCTTGGCGACCATATCCAGAGCTGCCGTAAAACTCGTCATATAGGTGAAGCCGATAAAACCTACCAGAGCCATGGCGTAAGCAATAGGCATCCTAATCATTATCAGCACCAAGAATGCCAGCAGTCCCAATAAACCTATTGCTAATGAACTCATCCTATTTTAATCCCCGCTGCATCCGCAATTTTAAAGAACAATACGGCAGACAAAGCCATCAACCCCAGCGCCACCAGATAAACCATCGGGTACATAGGTATCCCGGTGGTTGCAGAAATCTCACCGTTGGCAGCAGATGAATAGGCGTAACCAACCATATACCATGCTGAAATACTCCAGAAGAGCAGCGAGGTCAGGTTGGTAAGTGCATCTATGCTGTCCCGCAACTTGGCGGGCAGTTTATCCACCAAAAACCCAATGGCAATCTGCCCGTCCTGAAAGGCGCAGTAAGCCAAGGCCAAACCTATGGATATGGCGGTAAGTATATTTACATATTCGATGGTTCCCAGCAGGGGCATCTTAAAAGCTGCCCTCAGTACTATGTTAAATACCACCACAGCCATGGTTAGAGCGATGCAAAAGGCGGCTATTTGATCTAGAATCTGGCTGATTTTTTCTACCAGGTTGCTTGCTTTCTTCATGTGTCAATTCCTCCGGTTTATTTGTATTGCTGGTTGTACTGATCAGCCAGGGCTTTGACTTTGGCGACAATTTCTTCACCCTTGAGCCCTTGCTTGTTAACAGTTGCAATATATTCCTGCTGTATGGGTGCTACAGTTTCTTTCCATTTGCTGGCTTCAGCATCGGAGAGGTTGATGACCTCCATGCCTTTTTCATCAACTGCCCACTTGAGGGCATCGGCATTCTGCTTATCCCACAGTCCCATGGCCACTTCCTCAAAGTATTTTTGGTTGACACCTTCGATGGCTTTTTGTATTTCGGGATCAAGGGCGTTCCATTTATCCTTGTTCATGGTTACAAAAAACAGGGTGTTGTAAAGGAAGGGAGCCTTGGTAATGTATTTGGTTACCTCAGCCTGTTTCCATCCCTTCAAAACCTCATCCGGTCCCAGGTTGCCCTTGACCATACCTTTGGAGAGAGCTTCCCAGGCTTCGGATTGGGGCAAATTGACGGGATTGGCGCCCAGAGTCTGCAGGGTTTTGGCGCTGATGCCGGTGGCGCGAATGGCCATGCCCTTAAGATCGGCCAGGGTCTTAACCGGGGTTTTGGAATAAATGTCGCCAGGTCCGGTGGTGATTACCATCAGCAAATGGGTATCCTGAACCTCTTTGGGATTCAATTGTTGGATTCCTTCCCAGGCCACTTTGCTGGCAACTTTGGAATTGTTATAGCTTGTTCCGGGCAGCTCAAAAACCTCACAAACCGGAAAACGGCCTTTAGAATACGCAAAACAGGAAATACCGATATCAGCTATTCCTTTTACTACACCATCGTATACATCGGTAGCTTTTAATAAGGTTTCAGCAGGATAGCTGGTTATTTTTACCTGGCCATTGGTGGCCTTTTCAATATCTTGGGCCCAAGGTTGAACCAGTTCGAGTTCAGCGGGATGGGTTGCGGGCCAAAAGTGAGCCAGTTTCAGTTCGACAGGAGCAACCTTCTTTTCCTCTTGTTTGGCCTGTTCCGGTTTAGTCTCGGTCTTGGCGCAGCCTGCCAGAGTAGCCAGCAGCATCATGACCAGCAGCAGAGCCAGCGGCCTTTTGCCGAATCCTTTTCCACGATGAGCAACGTTTTTCTTCACCATTATTCCTCCCCTAAATAATATTTACCCAACAAAAAAAACCCCCGCAGGAGTTCATAAAAATGCGACAAGCATTTGTGCCGAAAAGCACAAAGAAAACCGCACTCTTATTCCTACCGTCCTATCCTTCCTACCCTTTTTCATTGATAGAGGAAGCTACTAAACTACTAAAAACTACTATCCTAACAAACGGTGGTATTCGTACCTCCAGACAATATCTTGAGGACATAAGCAACCTTGGGGCAAAGGGAAAATTAGTTTCTTCACAATCTATTTGCATTTTACCATATAATACTTCTCAATTGTCAAAATAATTCCTGCTTTTCGGAATAAAAAATAATACTTCGTTATTGGCAGGAAAATTCTAGCTTGGGAGATAATATATTTATATGCTTGATTTTAAGCATCGGAAGAAACTGCGGAGCAGTTTCAACACAATTTATCATTCCCGAAGGGAATCAATATAAGTGGTCCCCGTAGGGGGCAACACACCGCTGCAACGAGGCGGGGGATTATAGAGCCGCCGCCTGTTTTGATAAATAGGAACTCGATCGTTATAAGAAGCGGGGGACATCTTTTCGCCTCGTTATAATTTTGGCGTGAGGCGTGAGGCGCACCCTGGGGGCACAAATAATGGTTTATTGGTCACATTAAGGGTGCAAAACGCAATAGACTTATGCAAAACGAACCTGGCTGATAGATTTTTGAAGAAAAATTCATTAACGAAAGGAGAATTGTTTATAATGATAGCTCAACAAATGATCGAGAATATCAAAAATTCTTCCTGGATCAGGGCGATGTTTGAAGAAGGAGAAAAGCTTCGTAACATTCATGGCGCGGACAAGGTTTTTGATTTTAGTCTGGGCAACCCGGATTATGAACCCCCGGAGGTGGTCAGGGAAGCCCTTAAGCGACTGATAAGTGATGATCAGCAAGGTCTGCATAGATATACCAGCAATGCCGGATATCCTGAGGTAAGGGAGAGAATTGCTCAACAGATCAATATAGAATCCGGCAGAAGCCTTGCGGCTGAAAATATCATAATGACCTGCGGTGCTGCCGGCGGCTTAAATGTGGTCTTAAAGACTATCCTTAATCCAGCTGAAGAAGTAATAGTCTTTGCTCCCTATTTTATGGAATATCGCTTTTATATAGAAAACCATGGTGGTAAGGCGGTAGTGGTTCCAACTGGGGAAGGTTTTGAACCGGATCTGCAGGCTCTGGAAAAAAGCCTGAGTCCGCGTTGTAAGGCGATTATTCTAAATTCACCCAACAACCCGAGCGGTGTAGTTTATAATACTCAAACCCTGAAGGACATCGCCGCACTGTTGGAAGCCAAAGCCAAAGAGTACAATCATGAAATCCTGGTAATATCAGATGAACCATATACCAAACTGGTTTATGAAGGTGTTACAGTACCCAATATGATGAGGATATTCCGCAATTGTGCAGTGGTCAATTCCTTTAGCAAATCACTGGCCCTGCCGGGTGAGCGCATAGGGTATATTGCGGTAAGTTCTGAGATTGATGATTTGGAGAATCTCATTGGCGGTATGACCTTTGCAAACCGCACTCTGGGTTTTGTCAATGCCCCTTCGCTATTTCAGAAACTGGTGGGCTTGACTCTGGATCAGGCTTCGGATGTCAGTGAGTACCAGAAACGCCGTGATTTCTTTTACGAAAACCTGCTTCAGCTGGGATTCTCATGTGTTAAACCTCAGGGGGCTTTCTATTTGTTTCCCAAGTCTCCCTTGTCTGATGATGTTGATTTTGTCAAGCGGGCGTTAAAGTATAATCTGCTTTTGGTGCCTGGCACAGGATTCGCCTGTCCGGGATATTTCAGGATTGCGTATTGCGCAAGCATGAAGACCATAGAAAATTCGATGCCAGCCTTTGCAGCCCTGGCTAAGGAAGTAATTGGCTAGTATTTTTGGAGGAGAAATCTATGCAGGCTGAAAATTGTGGTATTGATCAAAACCTTTTTAATTATTTGGTCGAGTCGATCAGTCATACCCCATACTATAAACTGCTGGGGATTGAAATAATCAAAATAGGCCGGGGTAAGGCTGAACTGGCGGTTTGCGCAAACCAGAACCATACCAATCCGCTGGGAGCGATTCATGGAGGGCTGATAATGTCTCTGGCCGATGCGGCCATGGGCAATGCCATAAGGAGCCTGGGGATTAAAGGGGTTACGGTAGATTGCTCCACTGCTTTTATTAGCGGCGCTTTGTTGGGCGAACTGGTGGTTGGCAAGGGCAGCGTACTTAAAGCCGGTAAAAATATGATTTTTGCTGAAGCCAAGGTTTTTGCCGGAGAGCAGTTGATTGCTAGTTGCAAAGGTACATTTTTTAAGACCGGAGATATGAAATTCTAATTGGATCAGGAGATGAAAGATTGAATAAGCAACTGCTTAGCTGCAATAGTTACTGCCTGTTTACCTTTGCTTCCACTTCCCAGGCGTTAAAAGCGGAAAAGCTATTAAAAACTAACGAGGCTGAATTTCTGGTAATGCCTACTTTAAGGGAGATTTCTACCAGTTGTGGGCTTGCGGTTAAGATAGCTCCGGAAAATTTTAAAGATTACTATAATATGTTGATACAGGGCAAGGTTAGCATTGATGGCGTTTTCGAGGTTGAAAAGGAAGGCCGAAAAAACCATATTAATAAGATGGATATAGCATGAATGTCCTTGGGGATAGGCAAAGGATTATATGAATAGAACTTAGAAGCCAAAAGCAAGCGTGGCCTTCAAACTGGAGGGAGAACATTTGGACATGGAATCCCTTAGGAATTGGATTAAAACACAGGTATAACATACAACTGCAAGGTTTTTATCCTAACCCCTTACTCCTCACTTTTATTATAAGAGTAACCATTCTGCCCCAACGTTCATATTATAGTATTAAATCCGAATTACTATTAAAGGGGTGAGAAATGGTGCGGGTTTACTATATTAAACTGCCCGGTTTCATACGCAATTTCTTAATGAAGGTTTGGGGATAGCATAAAGGGAGTAGAATGGACTACTCCCTTTCCATGTTCTAATCGGGGGTAACAAGATGCCCAGTATACGGATGACCATCAGTATTATTATGCTCATTTGCGGTTTGCTATTGTGGTGTATTGCTAAGTTGTGAGAGGAGTTCGGTTTGGTACAAGGGTCTGACAAGGGGACGGTTCTCCTGTCAGGAATTTTCCTGACAGGAGAA
>JAQUXM010000116.1 GCA_028692415.1 Syntrophomonadaceae bacterium
AAACCAGGAAGCTTATCTTCAATATTTATTTTCTCAAGTTTTGCACTGAGACGAACCATAAAAGCTCACCCCTTCTCGATTATAACCTATATCCATAGTACCAATTACTCCCAGCAGGGTCAAGGTTAGTGACTTTAAGTCTCCTGAATATCCTCAAAAACCGCAGATATAATCCACGGTTCACTAAAATGACACAAGGACAGAAGGGGACGTTTTTGTCCTGTCATTATGCCTTTTTGAAAGCTTCGTAATCCGAGCCGATAGTGGTCCCTGTGTCCAGCTATTAATGATTCTGCCTACCAGTAGCCCCTGCACCAGAGCCATTACTAACCCAGCGGATGTAAAGGCCCAACCAATATCTTGAGCAGTAACGGTAGTTTGGAATCAGCAAAAAGTGCAAAGGTTCCATGATGAATGGACTCTCCAATGCTGGCCAGACAAATGCAGGGGAACAGCACAGCCAGGGGTGTCCGCAATCCTTCCAGCAAAGAAGATCGTTCAACTTTGTGAAAGGCCTTCCTGTAACGTGCCCGCGATAAAGGCCTGGCAGATTTTAGCGACATTCCAAAGGGCTTTAAATCCCATTATGAAAGCCATAAGCAAGCAGGTTTAGCAGCTGAAAAGGCAACAGTATTATGCAAAAAGGCGGCTACTATGAAAAACACATAGAACATTTGATCCTCAGAAACCCCTTCGCCCGTTTTGAAGCAATGCAAATCCTCCGAAAGCTTGGGAAGAATTGAAATGGATAGCAGCGTTTACGAAAGCTCAGCACCCAGGACAAGGCTGAAATAATTGCCCAGTTCAAGCGGAAAATTAGAGGAATATTATGGGAGAGTAGGGTTAGGGTAAACGCTTGGGAAGGATATTATGTTATGGTCCCTTATTTTCTAAATCCCGCCTTAAATCCTCACTTTCAACCGTTCTGTTTCAATCAAATCATAACCCGGTATGGTTAAATTATAGAAAATCAAATATGTGCCAAACGCTTTAATTCTTTTATAGCTTCTTCTCTGTACTGTCGGAATAGCATAGTATTGGATACCTGGTCTATTAAATCTATTGCCTCCCGATACAGGTCAGCCGCTATTTCAGAATGACCTAGAAATACTTTTAACTTTGCGTGAGCTATACAAATCTCTAACTTAAGCTCAATTATATTGAAATCCCTTGGTCTATGTTTTAAAGCGGTGTCTACACATGTTGATGCTGTTTCATAATACCATTTATCAGCATCCCTGATAGCAAATATTACTTCGGCTGGTATATCAATACTTTCTTCATCAGGGCAAGCAGAACTATTCGATTCTTCCCGTCCTAAATAGTTTAGCGAAGATCCGTGCACATCATAATATTCTTTTAACAATCGGGCTTGCATGTTGGCAAGGCACAGGGTGGTTTCCGCTGTAGCAATCCAAACGTCTATTAAGAAGCTGGTTTTATCCCAAGAATAATTATCCTCATCTTCAGGGTCATAGCCGCCTATGTAAACTTCATCCTCCGCAGTCGTAAAATCACCCAATGCCATACTATAGTAAGTTTTTGCTTGCCTCCATAAATCTCCTCTGTTTTCATGCCATATACTCTCTATTAGTTGAGCCGTTTCGAAACGAACTACTCCAGCTTCATAGCTGAGACTACTTAGTTCAGGATATCTTTCATCCCAATTATGCTTAAGGTAATCACAGGCTTCATCATATTCCATTCCTGCATCAAAAAAGGTATCCCAAGCTTTCTTTTTTCCCTCAAGCCCCTTGGCATATCTTGCCTGAATCCGCGCCAAGTTTGCCAATAAACCCGCCCTTGTTTCTCTAATCCAAAATTGAAGCCTGGCAGTTTCAGGTATCTTTCCTAACAAATTCAGGGCTTCAGTACATAGGTTTGTAACGCATGTTTCGTCGATACCAGAAAGATCATATTTATTAATATATTGAATAAAATTCTCACAATTCCTTGCAAATTTAAGCTTTAACTTGTTTTCGTGTGGCACAACCTTAATAGCTAAGCGGTAAGCATCCAGTATCTGTTGAAAATTATTAACTATCTCATAAGATCCTTCTGTTGCATTTATGCCAAGTTGCTCTATTAGCAGTAAATGTGTGCGCGCCTTTAGAATTATACCGTCTAACCAATCTGGTCTTTTAACAACTACTTTGCTTAAATCTTTTAGTGCCTTTTGGCAATATTCAATGATTTGTACACCAGGAACACTCCTGAGCATCAGCAATGATAATTTCCCTTCCAAATTAACCATACCGACAAAGACTGCAGCTCTTTCGAAATAAGCATCAACAGTCTCGTCAGTTTGCTCAGAAGCTATATACCTGTCCAAGCATTCTAAAGCAAGTTTAAAGTAAGGCTGCGCTTTATCATATCCTTTTATCCAACTGCCCAAACACTTGGCTTGACAACGGGCTAGAACCCCGTTTTCAAAATCATTTTGTCCCTGCAGTTCGAGTAAGAGAGTTTCCATAGCTTCATAGAGCCATTCTTCTCCATAAAGGTCAGCTCTGTTTACTAACTCACTCAATTGCTTGAATGCCATCCGTCTATCAATATAACTGCTGTGGTAAACAGCTTCTATTGCTGCTTGAGTATCACGAACAGAACCTATTTGGTTCCAGTGTTCATTTAGCATAGCAAAGGCTTTACTTAAAAGATCGTTGTCCTTATTGGTCAGGTAATTATCATGTTCAAATTGTGGCCTAAGGAAAGGCAACAATAATGAAGTTTGCTTATTGGCAAAGTAATCAAACCGTTCTTCAGTAATCAGAGGATCATCAGCCTTTATTACCAGTTCACGAACCTGCTTAAATATATTGGCTTCGTTGGTTATTTTTTGACAATAGTATTCTTTTAGTTTTTGATGAGCAACAATAGTTACCTCGTCCTTATTATCATGTAACAAACGCCGGAATAAGGAATGCAACGAAAAACGCCGTGTTTGCGTATAATCCGGGTCTACCAGTATTATTTTTCCATTATCACCTTTGACTGCATAACTTGATTGTTTCATAGATTCCAGAGGATATTCTTTTACTAAAGAGTATTCCCGTGTTATTAATTTATATCTCTCAGCCGATACGGGGAAATACAGTTCTTTTCCAAGCATATAATAAAGCGATTCATCAAATGTGCGACAGGCACCCAATGCTTTAAATGTTCTACTTGTATCTCTATCCGTATACCTTAAAAATCTATCTATTACCTGCGACAGAATACTTTTTTGCTCAAGCTTAGGGAGATAATCTTTTGCATCAAACTCTATCCCCTGCCTAATTTTTGTCAATTCTGTGTCTGCACAAAGGCCCAGTAAAAACGGATGAACCAACCCATATTCTTCAAGATTTGAAACTATTGCTTCACGATGATTTTCTTCCTCTATTCCCGCTTTCTCAAGATATCTTAGCGCATCATCCCAACTCAGGAAGTCAACCGCATGTAAATCTATATATTCTTCTGGAATTTTCCACTTGCTAACCTTGCTCCAGTTAGGTGGTTCGCGTCCCGCTACCACTACGACGATTCCATCTTTAAGTTCTAGATGAGCCAGGAAATTGCGCAACCAGATATCAAGCATTTCACTATTGTAATTCGAAGCCATCTTTCCCTCAAAACCCCAAAGAGCTTCGTGAGTATCAAAAAGCAGTACCGCTCTCCGGGCTGATTTCTCTTTAAGCATTGAAGCATTTAAATCAAGTGCAAGATATTTCGGCAGCCAATTAAGCAATTCGCGTGGTTCAAGACCGCGTATTTCTTCAACATCTTTGTCTTCAATTTTTCTCCTCTTGATGTATTCATACCAGGTCGGACCTACCTTCTTTCCGATATGTTTTAAAATCGCTTTTGTAGGTCCTAGCGGAGCAAATACTAATTCGACAATAGAAAAAACTATATCCGTTTTCTCATCTGCAAATAGGGATTTTATTTTATTCTCATCCAGTTGGCGCACGCTCTTCAAATACCATATCATCGCATAATCAAAGAAATGAAAACTAAACCCCATGTCTCCAAAATCACGGCGGATTTTCATAAGAACATCTACTGGTTCCTTGGGATTAAAGTAATTATCGCGGGAATCAAAATCAATTAAAATGCAGGGAATATCATCAACATCTTCAGCGTTTTGAAGATGGGTCAAAAATTTGCTACCCTCAATTTCCTTTATCGCATTCCAGTTATCGATATCTCTTATGCGTTTACAGCACTTCTTTTTTAGATACCTCAATAGTAAGGTTTTTCCGTTACCCGGTTCACCATAAAAATAGAGTAATTTGTTGGGACATGGATCTTCGTTAAGGTAGGATGAAAAACGCCTGGTTAAATCATAGCGGTCAGTAAATAATTCCAAGGTTCTTGATTCCTCGGCGTTGGACCTCCCCTGTCCGGTTTCCTCAGCAATTGCCATATTATCACCCCCCGTTACATCTCACTGCTACCTTTCTCCACCACTAACCCCAGCAAATGGGCCGAATAAGCCGCCTCGTCCGGCAGCAGACCGCTGTATTGAAGTTCGCGGCGTAGCATTGCTGGAATCAATTCATTGACAGCCTCTTTTATATAATTATTGTCCATCGCAGGTTGGTTGGCGGTATGAAGAGAAGTTAAGCGGTTGGCTGCTTCTTCCAGGTGGCGGCTGCGCTGACCAAACTGGTCCACTCCAATGTTGATAATTAGACGCTGCACCTGCCCTTTGACCCCATGTATCTCTACCCTCCAGATGCTGATTATACCAGTAGTATCCAAATCGGGTATGTGACCGTATAGCCCCCGCTGGCGGGAAGCCAGGGCAGTACAATCATTTATCATCTTTTGCATTAAGGGATGCTCCAGGCCCAGTAAATCAATGTTTTCCTCCGCCATGGCCAGGTCACGATTACCGGTCAAGATCAAGGGTTCCCGGCCTTCCATCAATACTCGATAACGATTTCCGATCTCGATTTCCTCCAGGCAACCATCTTGATAAGCTACAGCTCGTGATAGGAATTCTTTGAGGCGGCGCATCCCCTCACCCTGGTCATCCCGGTTCTGATAATCGGACACGTTGAAACGCTCCAGATCCTGAAACAGCTCTCCCACTACATTACGGGCCCGAGCTGCATTATCCATGGCTACATCAATTTCCAGGCGGGTACGGCGTATATCCGAATCACGCAAAGCCTCTTGATAGAGCTTCTCATATGAAATTTTATCTATTAATTGTCCCAACACCTGGCTGCGAAAGTCCTCAGCCACCTGGCCATCATTATCCACTTTGCCCATCGTCCGCGCAATTTCAGCCAGCTTTTCCTCCAACATTAGAAAAACTGAACCCTCAATGGTATCAACCGCCACAAAGTTATAAACCTGGGCGGTGTATTTCTGCCCGTAGCGGTGTATGCGACCTATACGCTGCTCAATATCCATGGGATTCCAGGGCAAATCATGATTAAAAAGCAAACGGGCAAACTGCAAATTTATTCCCTCACGGCCTGCGGCAGTGGCAATCATTACTTTAGGTCCTTCCGGTCGTTTAAAACGACGCTCGGCCGCCAGCTTGGCTCCGTGGTCCCCACCTTTCAAAACCTCTGCTCCTTTATCAGGAAAAGCGGTTTCAATCGCCACCTTAATACTATTCACGCTTCCCAGATAGGTGGTAAAGATAACCACCTTCTCTCCGGGGTTATTTTGCCAGACTTCACCCAGGGCTCTTAACACTTGTATTATTTTGGTTTCCGTCCCTTGGGGGAATTTTGCCAGCAAATTTTTTATCCGTCGGCGTTCCTCGGGTAGTCCCAGGGTAACCATTTCGGCGGCTGCTTCCTCTTCCCCTATCCGGCTGGTTTCACCTTCATCCGGCAGGTAATCAATCAACAGTTCGCCTCGGGATTGCATACGCTGCATGACCTTGAAGCGCCAGTCGGCCAGGACGCGTTCAACTTCGGCCTGCCCCAACGGATTACTTGGAAGATCATAGTTCTCGTGAATAAGGCACCGGGTCTCCTCCAGTGCCGAATTACGTCCTATTACGTCCAGGTTTTGATCGCAGGTGATAGCTTCCTGTACCGTCAGCATTAAGAGGCGGCGGCGCAGTGTTTCTCTAACAGCAGCAAAACTGGAAGCCGCAATTTTCTGAAAGATGGTCATAACAAAACCCAGAGCCCGGGCCTGGCCTCCTTGGGCTTCAGCCAGGTTGTAACCATCCCGTAAATATTCTTGTAAGGCCTCATAAAAAGCTTTTTCCTGTTCATTCAGGTGAAACATCTGGCTATGTACAGACCGACGTGCAAAAAGGGGGCTGCCATCCGCATGGCAGGCATCGGCCTTGCTACGTCTTATAACTACTGCATTCAAACGGTGGCGGTTGGCTAACATCTCTTCTTCATCTCTGAACAAAGTAGGATCTAATAATCTAACCAGCATCCAAAAGCGGAAATGATCACCCTGATGTGGAGTAGCCGATAAAAGCAGCAGATCACGGCAATGGTCACGCAGCGCCTCGGCCAGCTTATAATTATCCGTTTTTCGCACCCGACGCCCGTTTTTATATGCTGAGAGGTGGTGCGCCTCGTCGAAAACCACCAAATCCCAGGGTGGCGCCTCCAACAGGCGTTTAATTCGATTCGAACGTTTAAGGGTATCAACAGAAGCAATCAACCTATCATGGCGGGCAAAGGCATTGGATTTCCTATCACTGACATCTCCCTGAGCGCCAAAAACCTCAAAGTCAAGGTTGAACACCTTATTCATTTCCCGCGCCCAGTTGTTTACCAGACCGGCAGGAACGACCATCAATGCTCGTTTCAACTGTCCCCGCGAAGCCAACTCGCGCAGAACCAGAGCAGTTTCAATGGTCTTGCCCAGGCCCACTTCATCAGCAATAAGGAAACGGCGCGGGAAGGTGCTGGCCAGACGGTGCACCAGCACCAGTTGATGCGGCAGGAGATCGACCCGAGCAGCAGTTAGTTGCGCTGAGCTATCCATTAATGGCAGGCGTTCTGCCTCCAACGCAAGCCACAAAGCTTCCCTGGCTTGCGGCAAAGCCGGAGCAAGACCTTCCACTACCTCTTCCTCCCAGCTAAGCTGACGTTGGAGGCTGGATATAGCTACCTGGCGCAGTCCTACTGATAAAAAGAAAACTGAAGCATACAAGGAACCGGCCAGGGTACTAACCACCCCTTCACCCAGTTCAGGGTGATATACCCTTTGCCCCGGACTTAACTCAGGAGAAATGCGGAACATGCAAACCTCCAACCCGGGAAACATTGTCTCTAGCCCGGCTCTCCGGGGTACTTGCTACCATTATCATTTGGGCTTCAGAAGCTACTCCATTCCACAAGGCCGGGGTAATTTCTATTTCCCTCCCTGGGCGCAGAGTGAGATAGGCTTTTTCACTGGAATCCACCCGCCACTGTTTCCAGTTGCAATTCAAACCCAAGACCAGTCCTACGCCTCCACCGTAACCATCCTGCACCTTGAGTATTAGGCGCTGCAAGCGATGACGCAGAAAGTTAAAGCTTTGCTCCGGCTCCAGACTCTCCAGGACCGGCTGCAGACCCACCACCACAATGGTTTTACCCCCAGTGGTCGGCGGGTTGACCGGCAGCGGTTCATGCAGCCAGTTCAGAGCCTGGTGCAGGGGAATAAGACGATTTTCTCTCAGCAACGGGCCTAATAATTCCCGATCCCAGATCAGGCTGCTGCCCCGCCGCTGCCAGGCACTGCCGGTAATCTCCCTCATACTTCATATCCCCCTCTCTCTTCAAAAAAGGCCAGCACCTCCTGGCGGAACTCCGGTTTACGGCTTTTTATTATATCCTGGCGCCAGTTTTCCACCAGGCGCAGAGCCCGGGCCGCGTTTTCTCGCACACTAACTTCCCGGGACGTTCGAGCATACGTAAGCGTAAAATAGTGGACACCTGTACCTTAGGAATGGTTTGGAGTAGGATTATCTTTGGAAGGCATTCTGCATTCTTTGGGCAGTGAATCTGACCAGGGCATCAGGTTGTCAACGGCAGCCTGA
>JAQUXM010000117.1:0-2369 GCA_028692415.1 Syntrophomonadaceae bacterium
GATGGTGTACCTTTTAAAACACTAATTAATCTGTCCACATTATTTTTTACTTCTCAGGTTTTAACAGCGGAGTGGATTGCTGATCAGTTCAGATAGTTGCCAATAATCTGCTCCTCTAATGGATAAATTAGCTTTTCACGCGCTATCACGCGCGCGTAATGTAACATCACGTATAGCATGAACTTATAATGTTGCTGCCAAGTTGAACCGCTGATTTTGTTTTGGTCCTTGCAGAGTAAACAAAATGATGACGCTAACATATTGTAGTATGGCTGATTGGCGAAGCAAATATCTTGTATTGCTCATAAAAATCATGTTCATGGATATAATCTAAATTAAAAACAGTAAACAAATTGTTGACAGTTTTATCTTCTTGACCTAATATTAAGTTCCAGGAGGAAGGGGGAAAAATCAAAATGGCCAACTTATTCACCGAAATAGGGGCTAAGATAGAGGCATTTTTGGTTGCAAACAATATGACTCAAAAAGAACTTGCTGACAAGATAGGTATTTCAAAACAAGTCATGGGCAAGATCATTCATGGGAAAAAAGCCATTAATTTAATAGAAATCAGTAAGATTGCGGAAGCCATGGGATCATCTGTTGACAGCTTAATTCATAAATCCAATAATGAGGAAAAAACTGAACCGGTTTTCTTAATGATGGGTCGTGCCCAGAATCCCAATACTAGTGATGATTTCAGATTTCTTAACCATGTCATGGATGAGATGATTGCGCTAGAAGTACTACTTGCAAAATAATGGAGCGTTGACTATGATAAGTGAGTCTCAAATTGATATTCAGTATCTTTATCTGAGTTCCGAGATATGCCAGGATTTAGGAAAAAAAGTTCGGGAAAAACTGGCTTCTCTTTGTAAAAGCTCAGGATTTCTCAAAGAAGACGTATTTAACATCTTAGCGGATGTTTCAATATTCATGCAATATCCAATCGAAGATGATGAAATATGCGGCTTTGTGTGCTGTAAAGAAGGGAGAACTTTCTCATTTATTAATTCCTATATACCTTATGAAAAACAGCTTTTTGCCGCGGCCCATGAGCTTTATCATATCTGGTATGATGAGGATGTTCTAAAAAACGGGGAACTTTTAGAGAGTAATGTATTAGATCCGGCATCGGGTGTGATATTAGAAGAACGGGAAATTAAGGCCAATAGATTTGCCGCTCTTTTAATGGTCCCTAAGGACGTTCTCATAAACGAGCTTGATTACAGGAAAGTAAGTGCTGGGGATCAGGTTTCACTTGAAAATATAGTTAAATTAATGAGCAAGTTTGGGATGCCTTATAAGACTATAATTCGTAGATTATATGAGATACGTTATATTAATCAAGCGCAGTGTCATCAATTGCTCCAAATTCCTGATAGAGGTAAAAAGTCACCAATCAGGATGTTACAGAAAAGGCTGCAGATTGGAGAAGAGCAGAACAGCCGAACCAATGTCATTAAATTCAACGGATTGGTTGATAAAGCGATTACTGCCTATGATAATCAGCTTATATCGACCGATAAACTCAAATATCTTTTATCTATTGTCAGGAAACAACCGGTGGATTTTGATATAAAAATGGAGGGTTCACGTCTAAATGAAGAGGAATTACTCGAGTTGCTGGAGAATGACTAGGTAATTGCAAAAATTTGTATTTGGACGTGAGCTGTGAGTGAGGGCTAAGGCGGACAAAGCGATAATTGATGCTGATTTTGCATTGAAGTTAGGCCAACTGGAAAAGTATAGAATTCTTGAGGTCTATTTGCCTGAATGCGTGGAATTACTATATATTCATGAACATGTCTATAATAATGAAATATTAATGCCCCCTACCGTCAAGGAGCAGATTGATAGTCTTATTCAAAATGGACAGGCACAGATTGTTAACCGCAATTTCATTGCAACCGAAAAACCGGAAGCTGTGAGTATATACGATGAGATTCAAGACTTATTGCAGCAAAATATCATAGACACGGTGGCAGGACACAAGAACTGGGGAGAGATTGTTTCTATTGCATTCTCAAAAGCTCTCGGAATTAACTATTTTCTTTCCGATGAAAGCCGGCTGCAGGGGATAATAGATGAACATATCAACCTTGATATGGAAGGAACAGATAATATTAAGGTGATTCGCGTAGCGGATTTCTTTGAATGGATGAGAGATGCTGGTGTAGAGCGTAAAGTAATAAAGCTGGCCTGGTTGTTCTACGAGAATCTTAAAGACCACACGACCAAGAAAGATATTGAGAAGCTTAAGAGATGGTTTGATAATGAGTTTTGGCTAGTGGAGTAAAAAATGTAATAGCGTTGCCTCTGAGACAAGGAATTTACTTGCCCCAGAGGCATAATTTTTGACCCGCGCC
>JAQUXM010000117.1:2469-7981 GCA_028692415.1 Syntrophomonadaceae bacterium
CCCCGGCTCTGCATTATATCTCTGGTTAACTAAAGTGATTTAGACAGGGTGGTTAGTTTTTCTGCCACCTCAGCCATCTCCATCACCGTCGCGGTGACCTCCTCGGTGGCGGCGGCCTGCTCCTGACTCTGCGTAACGGTTCCTAGTGAAGCCGCGACCGCTTCCCTAATCCTAAGTTCGATGGCCCGAATTAACTTTTCGATTTCATCGGCGGTCTGTTTCGATTGATCGGATAGTTTTCTGATTTCGCCGGCAACCACCCCGAAGCCTTTGCCGAGGTCGCCCGCCCGGGCTGCTTCAATCGCTGCATTTAAGCCCAGCATCTTGGTTTGATTCGCGACATCCTTGGTAAATACCAGAACCCTTGAGATGTTTTCCAAATTTTCCTGCACCGACTTGATCACATCAGCAAGTTTGCTTTCGGTGATATTAATCTCCCCTGCTGACGCGGCAATTTGCTGCATTACCCGGGCCATATCATCAGTATTGCTTCTTAGTTTGGCGGACGCATCCTGCAGGTTACTGGCCAGATTACGCGGCGTGGTTATGCCAAAGGTTCCCACCACCTCACCGTTTTCTTCATCAAAGAGCGGAATACTTATCATGCGAATAACGCCTAGCTTCTTGGTATTGATATCAACCTGTATCCTTTTTCGTGCCTGAATGGTTTGCACAGCGGTCTTTACTTCCGATATGGGCAAGCCAATAACCACATTGGTATCAAATTTCTTTGAGCCCATGCGGCAAAGGACCTTCTCCATATCACTGGCACCTACCCAGGCTCCTTCGGGTTGGGAATCAATGATAATGGGTGCAAAGATGTCGAAGGCTTTGACCACCGGATGAAGACGGGGTGCAAACACGCCATAAGTTCCTACCACGGCATTGCGCGCATCGTCATCTGCAAAGATGGGAGTCACCCATATATTCAAGCGAATACCGTAAACCTTCTCGTTTACAGTTTCACTAATCGCTTTACGGCTCTGGATACAGCGTTGAATAAGGCCGCCTTGAATTAATGTCTGCCCTGCTTGAATGCCGGCAATATTCATGTTGTGGTTTTCCACAAAATCATAATGCTTGGTGTCAGTAGTAAAATAGATTACCCCATCTTTTCCATAGGTAGGGGTGAGAAATGGGGCCGAGGTCCGGAACGCCTCTTTCTTGCTGCGGGCCTTTTTCAGAATCCGTTCATGCCCTTCTACGAAAGTCATCATAATATTAGCCATACTGGAATCCATTAGTAGCACAGAGGGTGGCTTCATAGACAGGGCTAGCTCGCGAACCTTTTCGCTGCCGGTGGCCTCAATAATAACCTCAAGCCCCGGGGTACGCAATAACTCCGCCAGATCCTTGAAGGCCGGAATACCTAATTCCCTGGCCAGTTTCATTCCCGGCGCCCCGGCATTAACATCACACAAGCCGACGACTTTGAAGGAATCAATTTCATGGAATGCGCCCAGTATAGTAGTTCCTCCATTGCCTCCTCCAATAATCCCAATGGTGGTCATGTCCTATCCCCCTTCTTCTATTTTTATTTGATCATTGCAAATAGCGGCAAAGCCAGTTTGCGTTCCATATTATAATAATAATACATATAAATGGGAAGGTGGGTATTAAAATAACGAATTAGTGAGCATAGATTGATATACTCAATTGAAGGCAGCAATATTAATATTATTTCTTGCCTTGGGCACTATTAACAAGCCTGTTACAAATATTTAGATCAACCCCAGCAGACGTACCCCGTTGGCCACCAGGAAGCACACGATAATGCCGGCGGCAGTAGGAATCGCAAAAGAGGCCAGGGTCCACTTGAGGCTTTGGGTCTCTTTTTTTATGGTTAATAGAGTGGTACCGCAAGGAAAATGCATTAAAGAGAAAAGCATTACACATACACCGGTAAGCCAGGTCCATCCGTGGGATACCAGAAGAACTCTTAGTTCTTCCAAACTATCCAACTCCATTATTGAACCCGAGGCCATATAGCTCATGATCATTATGGGGACTACTATTTCGTTGGCGGGTAAACCCAGGACAAAAGCCATTATAATATACCCGTCCATTCCCAACAATCTGCCGAAGGGATCGAGCAAGCTGGCACTGTAGGTTAAAAGGCTTATATCTCCTGTGGTAATATTGGCCATCAGCCAGAGTACTATTCCTGCAGGTGCTGCAATAGCAACTGCGCGCCCCAGCACGAAAATGGTCCGGTCAAATATGGAACGGACAATGATGCTCCCTATCTGTGGCTTGCGATAGGGCGGGAGCTCCAGGGTGAAAGAAGAGGGCAGGCCCTTAAGTATCGTTTTGGACAGAATACGGGCCACCAGCAAAGTCATAAGTATACCCAACAATACTATGCTGGTAAGGGCCAGCGTAGAAGCCAGTGAAGAGAAGGCACCGCCTGCCGTTCCCCCCACAAAAATGGTGCTGATTACTATCAGCGTAGGAAAGCGGCCGTTGCAGGGCACGAAGACGTTGGTAAGGGTGGCTATCAAGCGTTCCCTTGGCGAATCGATAATTCTGCAGCCGATAACCCCTGCAGCATTGCAGCCAAAACCCATACACATGGTTAAAGCTTGCTTGCCATGGGCACAGGCCTTTTTAAAGAAGTTGTCGAGGTTGAAGGCAACTCTTGGCAGGTAGCCCAGGTCCTCCAAAAGTGTGAACAGCGGAAAGAATATGGCCATGGGAGGCAACATGACCGAAACCACCCAGGCCAGCGTGCGGTACATGCCTAAAACCAATATGCCGTGCAGCCATGCCGGGGAACCCGCCTGTACCAAGAAGGCAGTCAGCTTGGGCTCAATGCCAAAAAGAAAATCGGCGATAATTGCAGAAGGGATATTGGCACCAGTAATGGTAATCCAGAATACCAAAGATAATAGGGCCAGCATGATGGGTATGCCAAAGATCCTGGAAGTAATAACACTATCTATCTTTCTATCGGTGCGATTATACCGTTTATTTTCGAAAGCTACCGCAGAGCTGCTGATTTCTTCGGCCAAATGTACCAGCCTTGCTGCAATTCGGTCCCGCAGCAGGGCGGGCTGGATGCCATTAGCGGCCAGATGCTGGCTGGCCATATCGAGCAGCCCCGTGAGTTCAGGATTATCCATTAGACTAAAGCCCAGGTGAGCATTTAGTGATTTTAGTATGGCCGGATCACCGTCCAGCAGCTTGAGGGCAACCCAGCGGTTATTGACTTTATCGGCCACCAGTTCCTGGATTTTGGGCTGAAGTATTTTTACAGCCTGTTCGATCGCCTCATCATAGGTAATTTGAAGCGGGACTGCGGATTCCTGCTGGCTTGTAACCTCATAAACGGCATCCATCAGTTCGTCAAGACCCTGCTTGCTTTGCGCACTGGTAGGAATAACCGGCACCCCCAGGTGTCTGGACAAGGATTTGATGTCGATATTTATTCCCTTTCTTTTGGCTTCATCCATAAGGTTGACACATACAACAACCTTACCCGCGATTTCCAGGGTTTGCAGGACCAGGTTCAGGTTTCTTTCCAGGCAGGTTGCGTCAGTTACAATCAGTGTAGCATCGGGACTGCCAAAGCAGACAAAATCCCGGGCCACCGCTTCCTCCGGAGAATTGGCCATTAGCGAATAAGTACCCGGTATGTCCACCATAATAAAGTTTTTTCCTTTGCGCTGGTATTTTCCTTGGGCATTGCTGACGGTTTTTCCAGGCCAGTTTCCGGTATGCTGCTTGAGTCCGGTCAGCTTGTTGAAGACCGTGCTTTTACCCACATTGGGGTTCCCCGCCAGGGCTATGATCTTTTCATCGGGGGCCGTTCGCTGTACAAACCGGAGCTCGCTTTCCAGCACGCCTGCACCGGTAGATTGGTTTGAAAGACCCATATTTTAAGTCCTCCTGCCATTTAATGATCTAATTCACTTCTACTATAATTTTGCCTGCTTCCTCGGCCCGTAAAGCGATAACTGCACCGCGAATGCTGTAAGCGGTGGGGTCCCCCGAGGGGCTTTTATGTAGTG
Organism: Syntrophomonadaceae bacterium; assembly: GCA_028692415.1. Taxonomy (GTDB): domain Bacteria; phylum Bacillota; class Syntrophomonadia; order Syntrophomonadales; family Syntrophomonadaceae; genus JAQUBU01. The sequence goes on from JAQUXM010000117.1 coordinate 6,480, forward strand.
CCTCAACGATCGTTTCAGCAATTAGACCCAAATCCAACATTCTTCTTCGCATACTGCCATCAGAAGTAAGCGTTTTTACTTTGGCTTTTTGCCCTATGGATAAATAGCTTAAAGGGATATACGGATTATTATTCATTTTAGAATCCTCCTCGAACACTTATTTCCAGGTCTATTTATTTACGTTAAGTGGGGGGAAAAAATTTTTCCCTACACCAACATATACAGAATAAAAGCAAAGTGTTACTTAATATCAGACGTTGTGAATATAATCAAAAAAATGGAGAAATTTTTGCAGCGTGAGGTTGGGTAAAGCATGGAGAAAATGGAGTTTCACACGGTCAGGGGATATCAGTTGCTGGAAAAAAATAAAAAGCTGCTGACCTCAGCAATGGAAGACTATCTTGAGATGATATACAGGAATAGCGGGCCAGACGGATTTTTACGCACCAATAAGCTGGCTGAACTGCTCCACGTTAAAGCTTCTTCGGCCTCTAAGATGGTGCGAAAATTAGGAGAACTAGGGTTGTTAAAATATGAGAAGTATGGAGTTATTACCTTGTCTGCAGAGGGAAAAGAGATAGGCAAGTATTTATTAAACCGGCATAATATTATTGAAGAATTTTTGAAAACCATAGGGATTAGGGAAAATATATTGTTAGAAACGGAATTGATAGAACATAATGTCAGCTCCATGACGCTTAGAAATATTAATATATTAGTTAGGTTTCTCATTAGCAATCCTGAAATCCTAAAAAGATTTGAAGAATTTAAAACCGCCTATCGGGAAGAATGAAATTCCCGGGCAAACGACAGACCAGGGTACTAGTTTTTGCGCATGGATTCTTCCAGGGCGGAATCCTGATTGAACATTTTTTTGTATGACAGGGCCACCATGATCAAGCAGCCGATGGCAACAGAAGCGGCTATCATAATCTGTACCACAAACTGGTAACGCACTGCTGATCGCGGGTCCATTCCCGCCAGGATCTGACCGGTCATCATACCCGGTAAACTAACCAGACCGACCACCATTAGGGAATTTATAGTGGGCATCATACCTGCGCTGACCGCCTTCTTAACGAGGGATAAGACGGATTCCCAGGGGGTTGCCCCAAAGCATAACAACTGTTCCACTTCTTCAGCGTGGGCGCGGACCTCACTGTAGAGGCGGTCGAGCGACAAAGCGATGGCGTTCATGGAATTGCCCAGCAGCATGCCGAAAATAGGAATCAGCACCCGGGCGGAATACCAGGGATGAGGAGAAATAATAAGCACCACTACGATCGAGCCTACAATAAAGGTGCTGGCGGCCAGGGACAGAAAAGTCATCGGTACCGGGTTATGGGGTGCGTTGTTGATTCTCCGGGTAGCCTCCCGGCTGGCTATCCAGCACATAAGAAAAATGAGAGGGATAATAACCAGCAAGTTATTGAGTTTAAAGACATAGCTCAGAACATAACCGATCAAGCTCAATTGAATGAAGGCCCGGATGGTTCCCCAGA
>JAQUXM010000118.1 GCA_028692415.1 Syntrophomonadaceae bacterium
GGACTGCCATTCTTCCACTCACCTGCAAAAGCCGGTGTTCCATCTTCATAATAGGAGGTTCCCAGACCTTCTCTTTTACCGTTTTTCCATTCCCCTTCATACCAGAGGTTAAGATTGGCATAGTATAGCTTCCCCTGCCCATGAGGTTGAGCATCTTGCCATTCGCCTTCGTATATTCTGCCGTCCTTGTAATAAGCTCGCCCTGTACCATTTGGCTTGCCGTCCTTTAAATCACCATCATAAGCCACACTGAAACCGCCTTGTTGGAGGATCTCTTTTAACAATTTTCCTTTGTATTTTTTCATGCTTTCCATAAGTATACCTCCTCTTATTCCAGTTTTAGTCAATGAGTAATTTATTACAATAATTATATCATATGTCTTTAAAAGACATACTAATTATAATTGTCGAAAATATTGTTTTTTTCAATAATAATATAGTACTTATCACCACAAGCCTGCGGAACGCATACCTCGATAACGTTACGCCGCTCTCAATAAGCTGCTTGGCATTTTCCCATCTATTTGTATACCTTATCTTTTCAATACGTATATAAGCTTTCGGGTATTTAATGGCCTCTCTCAACTCTTATCAATCCGGAACAGGGTATGATTTCTATACCGGCCTGCAGCAGTTTATCGAGGAAAAGATTCATGCCCAACGAATCGCTCGCCATATGTCCGGTAATGATTACATTAATATGATTGTCCTTGGCAGCCAACCGGTGTTTCTCAGTCATATGCATACATAGCATGGTTCCCACTCCTGCTTGCGCAAGCTTTTCGTAGGCTTTCTCTGAACTCGAAGTTCCCCCGGTCATTTTGATAAATATTTTGCCCGCTTTCTTTTTCCTATCCCCCAGCAGTATTCGAGGTCCTGCCTTAAGCTCACGGGCCTGACTGTATTCGGGCTCTCTATGCAGTATATCAACTATATCTCCCACCGTGGTAATTTGGTTTTCTTCCATTAATCTTTGCAAAAAGTCATTAACCATATTGTCGGCCGGGGAATGAACACAGATAAACGGTAAGTCGAGCAGCCGGGCGGCATCCACGGCACGCTGGTGATTTAAAGGCATGAGTCCCCGTTGTACTTCGGATATTCTTGAGGCCATAATACCCTCCGCAATATTAATGGGAACTCCGGCTCTTTCCAGCATATCCGCCTGAACCTGCATTACCCCATGCATCCCGGCCTGAGCAATCCCTTCGGGATGATGGGCCAGAATCAAATCAATCTTGCGGCCTTTTTCCCGCAAGCGATCGGCCAGTAAAACCTCCGGGGTTTCAATATCTATTCCGCACAGGATGCTGCCTATTTCTTCCTCACCGGAGCCCACCAATATGCGAGTGTCGCTAAAGGGGTTGACCAAGCATTCCTGATCATAGAGCGGTTTTTCATCCTCGTGGAGTTTTTCAAAATCTTTTTTTTGCTCGGCCATAAAAATATCGAGGTACTCGCCCCGAGGATCATACTTTTTCCCCATACTTATAGCTAAATCGTAAATATTGCTTAGTTTCATGTTTTCTCCCCTTGCTTTTTATTCAAGTTATTCAGCTTATCTTCCAGATCGTCAATTTTACTGCAAATGGATGCCAGGCTTTGCTCCATGTTTTTTAAAACCTGCGGCAGTTGCACAACTTCAGGCAGTATAACCGGTTCGCCCTGGCGGGCAAAAAAATCCTTGCGGGATTGGGTTCCAATCGTCAGCAACGGCCCCTCATCCCGGGTGGGGTTTATCCCCAAATCACGGCGTGTAACCGGTTCATCCTGCTCGTTCATAATTACGCTGAATCCCCCGCATGATTCCAGGATACCCTTATCGACCTCCGCAATATTTCTAATTCCTTGTTTTCTAAGTTCCTGCAGGAGATCATCAAGATTGAACTTTTCTTTGGCCATATTATCCTTGACTATTCTTCCATTATCGATCAGTATGACAGGCTTTCCGGTTATCAGGTGGGATAGGGTTTGATTCTTCAAGGCGAGATATCCCATCAGGTATTCCAATATGGCAAGGGTAGCCAGGATTACTATTCCTTCATAGTATGGTATGCTCTTGTCCAAAGCAACCGATACTACTGTATGACCCACCCCAGTCATAACCACAAAATCAAAAGGGCCTAGCTCTCCAAGTGCTCTTTTGCCAAGAAGCCGGATCATTAATAAAGCCAGGAAGTACATCCCAACTGCTCTTAAGGCAAAGATCAACATGTTATGCTCCTCCTAAATCAGCCCAAGTAAACAATTCAAAAGGTTCTGATTTAGTATTGAGCGACTTCCCCGCACTTTATTCTCCCAAGTAATTTAATAGCTTTTCCTTTTCCCAGGTGTTTACTACATCATCCGGACTAAGCCATCCCCTCCGGGCAGTTGTTATCCCATACTTCATCAAGCCCAGATCCTGTTTATGGTGAGCATCGCTATTGATAGCTATTTTAATTCCCATATCCTTGGCTCTGCGGGCAATCTCCTCATCGATATCGAGGCGGTCGGGATGAGAGTTGATTTCCAGGATAGTATGATTCTTCGCGACCGTTTCCAAAACCCGGTCCAAATCCAGATCGTAACCGTTGCGGCGGTTTAACAAGCGGCCGGTAAGGTGGGCAATAATATCGACATGTTGGTTTTTGGCAGCTTGCATAATCCTATCACTCTGTTTCTCCTTATCAAGTTGAAAATGACTATGTATGGAAGCGATCACTAAATCCAGGTCCTTTAATAAATCATCCTCAAAGTCCAGTCTGCCGTCTTTCAAAATATCTACTTCATTGCCTTTTAGTATCTGCAAGCCAGACAATTCGGAATTTAGAGCATCAATAACAACCTTCTGGGCTCCAAGTTTCTCTTCATTCAGCCCTCCACTAATCGCCAACGACTTGGAATGATCGGTTATGGCAATATATGAATAGTTCAGGGCTTGGGCTGCCGCAGCCATATCCTTTATCTCATGCGCACCGTCACTCCATTTGGAGTGAATATGCAAGTCACCCTTTATATCGTCCAGCCCAACTAATTGCGGCAACTGATGTTTGCCGGCAGCTTCGATTTCCCCCTGGTTTTCCCGCAGTTCGGGAGCTATATATTCCATTCCCCGCTTGGTATAGAAATCTATCTCACTATTAACCTCCGGCCATGGGGGAACTTCAGAATCTTTGAAAAGCTGATTACGGTGGGTTTTGGATCCGGTAGTCCATAATAAGCAGGAGAAATAATCCTGAGGCGGTACTATGATGACTTCAAACTCAATATGATGAGTTAACAGACCCTTTATACAGGAAGCGTCATGCTCCGATATCTCTATCAATCCTCTATAGTTGTTCACTTTTTGCCGGATTTCCTCATAATCCCGGGAAGCTACCAGGATATCAATATCGCTAACCAGCGATTTGCCACGGCGAATGCTGCCTACGATACACGCATTTTCAACCGACTTGGCTTCCCAAAGATAATCCCGAAAATCTTCGGCCAGCGGCAACGCCAAGCCTAGAGTAACCTTACCTCCACTTTGCCGCAGCAGTTCCATCCCTTTTTTAATGTTATACTCGGTTTTGCCTCCCATACCAGGCAGAGTTCTGATTCTTCGCGCTTCAGCAGCCTTTAAAAGGTCGTCCAAATTATCTATGCCTAGCTTTTCATATATAATCTTTACCGTCTTATGTCCGATACCGGGGAGAGCAAGCATATCCAACACTCCCAATGGCACTTCTGCCGTCAGGCGGTCATAGTACTCGCAGCTTCCCTTTTCCAGGATTTCTTCGATTTTTGCTTTTACGGCCTTGCCGACTCCGGGAATTTCTTCGATGCGCCGGGCCTGCTTCAAGGTATTCAAATCTTCATCAAGATGATATATAGAACTGGCAGCTTTACGATAAGCTTGTATCTTAAAAGAATTCTCTTCTTTAATTTGCAAAATATCGGCTATGCGGTCAAGGATTATGGCGACTTCGCGGTTCGTCATTATTTATCCCATCCTGTTTTTCTTCTCTTCTTCCAGGGTCTTAAGCATCTCATCATAATCTTCCTGAAGTTTGTTCAATTCATCCGCCAGGTTGAGGGCGGTCAATACCGCAATTTTGGTATTGGAAAGGTTAAAATTGCGCTGTTGGATCATTTTCATTCGCCGGTCAACATAAGATGCCAGCATTTCCATATATTCCGGGCTCTCATTGCCCTTTACAATATAGTCTTCGCCAAATATTGAAACTATAACCTTGTTATAATTAGATTTTTTTTCTTCCATAAGTAAAGCCCCCTCGTTTTCATCTTCATGCAATACTTTAATATTTCTATATTAAACCTAATTTTCCTGCAATGAAATAAAGCTCTGCTTTTGCCAGACCTATCATACTTTGCATTATTGACATGGATATTACTTGGTATTACTATATAATATATAGTAAGTTCCAATGAAGGTGATGATAAAAATTATGGTAACAAAGTCAATAAAACTTGATGAAAGCATAGTTATAGAATTAGAATTAGCCGCAAAGGGTCTAAACGAAAAGGCCGGTGCTGATATTTACGATTTTTCCAATCTAGTAAGAATAGCTCTGAACCAGTATCTTAACAGCGAAACTATCCGGTCAACCATTGAGTCAACCAGGCAAAATGAAATTAACAACCGTAAGGAATTGCTTCTTGCCAGTGAAAGCAGCCTGAACAAAGACTGGTTAAGACCAGAGGAAGATAAAGCATGGGCAGATTTGTAAAAGGTGATGTTGTGGTCATTCCATTTCCCTTTTCCGATTTATCCAGCAATAAACGCAGACCCGCTTTGGTTCTGGCAGGATTAAAAGGTAATGATATTATTCTCTGTCAAATAACCAGTAAAGAGGTAAATGATGAATATGCTATTTCTCTTTTAAGCCAGGAGTTTAAAAACGGCAGTCTAAATCAGGATAGCAATATAAGGCCAAACCGGTTGTTTACCGCAGATGAAAGCATTGTTGTTTACAAGGCGGGCAGCTTGAATGACCAAAAAGTAAGTTCCGTCATTGCCAAAACTATCGAGATATTAAAAAATTAAGGATATTTGATGCAGCTGCTTTTTAAGAATGGTTATAATTAACAGCTTAATTGCTTCCCATGGTGCTGGTTACATGATGAAGCTCCACCGCCAGCTCTTCCAAGTGTGATGAATGCTCAAGCATGCGGGTAGTATTCTCCGCCTGATTATAAGCGGATTGCAACATGCCTGGAATGCTTTCTACGATAGCCTGGGAATCGTTGTAGATAATGTCTATTTCTCCTACCACTTCCTGGATTAGATTCAACATAGCACCCGTTGCTTCTGTAACATCCTCAATTACTGCATTGTTTTTCAAAACCTGCGCTTGTATCGCAGCAAAGACGTCCCCGGCATTCTGAACTGAATCTGCACTTAATGCTACAACTTGATACATTTCTTCAAGCGTTGATTTCAAATGATTAAACTCTTTTATCATTACTTTTACCAAAGCTGCGGTCTCTTGCGAAAAATCCTGAGACATTTGTGATAATTTGCTTATTTCCCCCGCAACCACACTGAAGCTCTTGCCCATCTCTCCTGCCCGGGCAGCTTCAATAGTAGCGTTTAGTGACAAGAGTTTGGTCTGTCTGGCAATGTCCTCCAAGGAAAGATTAACTTCATTTATTTGGGTGAACTGCTTGTTAAGGTGTTCGAAAGTGAGCCGGGTGTTCATGGTTGCCTCACATACCATTTTAGTCTCGTTTTTCACCTGATCAATTGCTGTTTGTCCTTGTCCGGAATATTGTATAATATCCCGGCTAACATCCACTGAGGCATTGTTGGCAGCCAACACATTTTCCACCAAGCCTGCTAATTGCTGGCTGAGACTGCGAGTCTTAACTACAGCACCCATTTGGTCGTTAACTTCTTCACTGATTAGTTTTAATTCCCTGGCTATTTTACGGGAGTCGTGCTTTATCTGCCCGGCCTGTTCAGCCAAATCAGCACTTGATCCTTTAAGCCGGGTTACAATTTGTTTAACCTTGGCAAAGAAACAGCGTATAGCTTCAACCATATGGTTTATAGTTGTACCTAAAACCAATAGTTCGGGTGCTGTACCGGACTGAGGCAAGGATATATCCAGATTGCCTGCTTCAACTCGTTGCAGTTCATCCACTATTTTGTCAATAGGTCTGGTAATTCCCAGTATAATTATCATTGCAGCCAGGTAAGAAACCAACAAGGATATAATCCCTATACCTACAGTTATGTTTCTGATCCTGCATACCGGCTTCAAGTAATCAAGCTCAGGAATAATCAGCGCTATAAGCGATTGCCTTTCGAGAGAGTAATTATATGCCACTGTGTACATTTGCTCAGTTACTTTTACATGTAAAATCCCCTGCTTTTTTTGCAGCATATCATTTATTTCATTTTGCGTAAGAGGCATCTTTTTTAAATCACCATATGCTTTTACTGCAGTCCCCTTGTTGCTAACCATGTATTGACTAAGGTGATAGCCCCGTTTTAGGAAACTTGCTCTTTGATTGTCCAAATAATAGCCAAGCTTGCTGTCAAATTGGCGCGAGTCAAGCAAAGCCTGCATCACAGATATTTTTTCAACTATATTCCCAGCCGCATCCTGCAATTGCGCTTCAGCCATAAATAAAAATTGTTCTTTTTGCAGATTCCAGGCAACAACCGTCAAAAGCCCGACCGTAAAAAATATGATACATCCAAAAGTAATAATGATTCGTTTCTTTATAGATAGTTTGTTCATAACTCCTCCTATCAGACTGCAAGGTAAGATTTGGCATATCTCATAAATTCCATTTTAATCCGGAAATATTTATCAATTGTTTAGTAATTGTCAACATTATGTTAAGGGATTTTAAAACCTGATAAGCTGCTATGGTTGTAAGACGGGTTTAGTGAGAATTGTAATAAAAGAATTAGAATTCCTGAAATGCCTTCCAGGAACTCCTTACAAGATGATATAAGCCGGCCTGCCATTTGATTGTTAATTCAGACCCCAAACATGGTGGTAATAAGCAGTGATTTTTCCAGGACCAAAGAACCGTAAGCAATTAATATACCTACCAGCACATCGCTGGGATAATGCACACCCAAATAAACCCGGGATATTCCAACCAGAGAAGCAATTAAAAACAGTATTGCTTGATAGTCGGGAAAAGCACTACCCAGTATAAAAGCCATGGAAAAGGCGGCACAGGTATGACCGGAGGGAAAGGAATATTTACAGGTGGGCAATCCACTGGTAATAACATTTTCCAGAGATTTAAAAGGGCGGGGACGATTAACCAAGCGCTTTACTACATAAACCAGCATTTCACTGAGGGAAAGAATAACCGCCATCCTGGCTCCGACTGCAATAAGCTCACGGCTTCCCGACAATAACAAAGCGAGCGGAAACATGACTGAAAATGTAATTGAGCCTAACTGGGTTAATACCAGCATGAAAATATTAAGTGCCAGACAGTTTAAACGATGGTTAATAAAGCAAAATATTCCTGAGTCACAGGCTTTTAGTTGGTTGACCATACCGTTCACATCCAATCACCTCCCGTTTACCAAGAGTTTTGAAGCTTAATACTAATTCTCCATGGCATTCATTAGCATCCCGTCTGCGATTGCCACCCTGCCCCGGTCATATCCAGCATTATTGAATCTATAATGCAGCAGCAAATACTCCACTCTTTCCCGGGTTGACTGGTGCAAGAGCATTTTACAATAATTGGCCTGGTACCAGTTTATAATGTCCGGCTGACCCTGCGCCCGGCCTGCCCCCCACCAGTCGGCTACCATTTCTTTAATATATTGATCCGGCATGGCAATAGCGGAGGGCCCGTTCACTTCCCCGTATAGAACCCACCACTGCCAGTGGTGGCGGTTCCGCTTTTGATGCACCAGCCAAGCCATTGCATAAGACTCTTCCGAGTTGGGAGTATTTATTTGTTCAGCACCATGATGGTTTGCATAGAAGCAATTGGCATAAGCTATGAATTCTTC
>JAQUXM010000119.1:0-1559 GCA_028692415.1 Syntrophomonadaceae bacterium
TGGGCCAGTATGGGTCAGGAAGATCAGGCGGAAGAAAAAGAAAAGCAATTCCTGCGTTTTCAGGTTAACCAAAAGCTTTTAAGCCTGGCGCATAAAGATGCGGTAGTTCTGCACTGCCTGCCCGCCAAGCGTGGCAAGGAGATTACCGATGAAGTAATGGACGGCCCGCAATCCGTAGTATTTGAGGAATCGGAAAATCGCTTGCATGCCCATAAAGCTATAATGGCGGTAGTCATGTAATATTAATATATTTTGCAAGGAAGGAAGAGATTTATGGATAAAATTGTCCTGGCTTATTCAGGCGGTCTGGATACCTCAATCATCATACCCTGGTTAAAAGAAAACTACGGCTACGAAGTAATAGCCTTTTGCGCCGATCTGGGGCAGGGGGAGGAACTGGAGCCGGTAAGAGAAAAGGCGATACAATCAGGAGCTTCCAAGATATACGTGGAAGACCTGGTCGAAGAATTTGTCAGTGAGTATATTTTTCCGGTGCTTAAAGCCGGGGCGATTTACGAGAAGAAATACCTGCTGGGAACCTCTTTTGCCCGGCCGCTGATTGCCAAAAAAATGGTGGAAATAGCCGAAAAAGAAGGGGCCACAGCCATCTGCCATGGTGCCACCGGCAAGGGTAATGACCAGGTACGCTTTGAACTGGGCGTAAAGGCCATGAATCCTGACCTCAAGATCGTTGCACCCTGGCGCGAATGGAATATCAGGTCACGTGAAGATGCTATCGATTATGCGGCGCAACAAGGCATAGCCGTACCCGTTACCAAGGAAAAGATCTACAGCCGCGACCGCAACATCTGGCATATCTCCCATGAGGGCGGCGAACTGGAGGACCCGGCCAACGAGCCTTTGGACCGCGTCTATGTATTGACGGTGCCCCCGGAAAAAGCACCGGACCAGCCTGCCTATGTTGAGATCGGTTTTGAGCAGGGTATACCGGTTTCCCTGGATGGAACCGCCTATGGCCCGGTGGAATTGCTAAGCAGGCTTAATGTTCTGGGAGGGGCCAATGGAGTCGGTATCGTAAGCATCGTGGAAAACCGTCTGGTGGGGATGAAATCCCGGGGCGTGTATGAAACCCCTGGAGGCACTATTCTTTATGCCGCCCATGATGAATTGGAAAGATTGACCCTGGACCGGCGTACCCTGCAATTCAAAGAACAACTGGCGGTAAAATATGCCGAGCTGGTTTATGACGGCAACTGGTTCAGCAAATTAAAAAAAGCCATGGACGCTTTTGTTGACGAGACCCAGCAAAATGTAACCGGCACGGTAAGAGTCAAGCTGTATAAGGGCAACTGCACAGCGGTTGGCTCCAAGTCGCCATATTCACTGTACAACGAGGAACTGGCTACCTTCAGCGCTGATGAGATCTACAGCCAGAAGGATGCTGAAGGATTCATCAACCTCTTTGGACTCCCCTTGAAGGTTCAAGCCTTGATGGAAAGAAAAAATAAAATGAGGTAAACCCGCACGGGTGGAAAGGCACGGGGACGGTTCTTTTGCCTGCAATACTTTGCAGGCAAAAGAACCGTCCCCGTGCCTTT
>JAQUXM010000119.1:1659-4923 GCA_028692415.1 Syntrophomonadaceae bacterium
CCGTGCCTTTTGACTCATATGGAGACTTCCCAAATGTCCAGATTGGATAGCACGGAAGTCTCTTTTTGCTAAGAACTTGAATTAGTGAGTATATGGAAAAAAATCTTTGATAAATTTAATAATTTATTCATAAATCCTGCCTAATGACGAAAAAATAACTTGAACTTGCATAGCAGCAAGTTCATAATAGGTATACTGAATATAGTGGTGTAAAATATTATGACTACTATATATTGTGTTTAATAAGAAGGGCGGGTTTAGATGGATATTAGCAAGATCAAGAAAAGAGACGGCAGGATAGTACCTTTTGAAAAAGAAAAAATCACCACGGCTATCTGGAAGGCAGCCCAGGCAGTGGGGGGCAAGGAGTTTCAGACAGCCCTGGATTTGACTGATAAGGTAGTGGAAATAGCTCAATATGTTGATGATGATGAAATCGCAACAGTTGAAAGCCTCCAGGACCTGGTGGAGCGGGTTCTGGTCAAAAACGGGCATTACAAGACCGCCAAGGCATACATACTCTATCGCAAACAGCATGAGGACATTCGCGAAGCCGGCCAACTGCTTTTTAATAATAAACTTATCGCTGATTATTTGGGCAAGAATGACTGGCGGATAAAAGAGAATTCCAATATGACCTATTCGCTGCAGGGCATGAATTTTCATGTTTCCTCACTGATTGTCTCCCAGTACTGGCTTAATCAAATATACCCGCCGGAGATAAAACAGGCCCAGCTGGCCGGCGATTTCCATATCCATGACCTGGGGATACTGGGGGTTTATTGTGTAGGTTGGGATATCCGGGATCTTCTGATAGAAGGATTTAAAGGGGTAAGAGGCAAGGTAGCCAGTGGTCCGGCCCGGCATTTTCGCTCCATCCTGGGGCAGATCGTAAACTTCTTCTTCACCCTGCAGGGAGAGGCTGCTGGGGCCCAGGCATTCTCCAATTTTGACACCTTGCTGGCACCTTTCATCAGATATGACAATCTGGATTACCGGCAGGTTAAACAGTGCCTGCAGGAATTTGTGTTCAATATGAACGTCCCCACCCGGGTAGGCTTCCAAACGCCGTTTACCAATGTTACGCTGGATCTTAAAGTGCCCGGGTTTATGAAAAATGAACCGGTAGTGATCGGTGGGAAGTACATGGAAGAAACCTACGGTGAGTTCCAACCCGAAATGGATATGTTCAACCGTGCTTTTGCCGAGGTCATGATGGAAGGCGATGTGGAGGAGCGGGTCTTTACCTTCCCTATCCCCACTTATAATATCAGCGAAGATTTTGACTGGAACAACCCCAGTTATAATAAAATATGGGAGATGACTGCCAAATACGGCATCCCTTATTTCTCCAATTTCATTGGCTCGGATATGAATCCCGAAGATGCTCGCAGTATGTGCTGCCGCCTGCGCCTGGACAACCGGGAATTAAGAAAAAGAGGGGGAGGGCTTTTTGGCGCCAATCCTTTAACCGGTTCCATAGGCGTGGTGACCATAAATATGAGTCGTTTAGGCTTCTTGGCGCAGGACCGGGAAGAATTCTTCGAGCGCCTGGCCAGCATAATGGATATGGCCAAAGCCAGCCTGGAAATTAAACGCAAAATTCTGGAGAATCTGACTGAATCCGGTCTCTATCCTTATTCGCAATTCTATCTGCGTAATGTCAAAGAGGGCATGGGGCAATACTGGAAGAATCATTTTTCAACGATTGGACTTATTGCCATGAATGAAGCTTGCCTAAACTTCCTGGGCTCCGATATTGCGAGTGAGGAAGGCCTGGCCTTTGCCGAGGAAGTAATGGACTTTATGCGCAGCAGATTACTGGAATATCAGGATGAGACCGGCAATATATATAATCTGGAAGCAACTCCGGCCGAGGGTGTAAGCTATGGCATCGCCAAGAAGGATAAGGAAAACTACCCCCATATCATGGTGGCCAATGAGGCGGAGTACCGGCGGGGAGCGGAACCCTATTACACCAACTCCACACAGCTGCCGGTCAATTATACCGATGATTTGTTCAGGGCGCTAAACCTGCAGGATCAATTGCAAACGCGTTATACCGGAGGTACGGTTTTCCATATATTCCTGGGTGAGACCGTGCCGTCAGAGGAGTCGGCGGCCAAGCTGGTGAAGAAAGTCTGCGAACAGTTCCGGCTTCCGTATTTTACCCTTACCCCGACCTTTAGTATCTGTCCCAGTCACGGCTATATCAGCGGCAAGCATTTTACCTGTCCGCTGTGTGCCGCCCAGGGCAAAGAAACCTCCTGTGAAGTATATTCACGGGTAGTCGGCTACCTGCGGCCGGTGGACCAGTGGAATGCCGGCAAACAGGCGGAATTCCAGGGCCGTAAGGTTTTTGACCGGGCAATGCGGGAGGAAAATATCAGCCAGCGGGTCGAGGTTACAGGTTAATTACCGATAATTATGGAAAAGAGAATCAGTGGAATAATTTGCACAGGCAAAGCTGGCAGGGGTTAATAAGCCCCTGCCAAGCTGTCCGTTTTAGTATTTAGGATATACCTGGAGCAAGCTAGGTCAGGTGCGATGAGTTTTTATCTTAACGAGTTGATTATTGCTGGAGTTAACCAGTGTACCCGCTGCCGGTTCGTCGGATATTGAGTAGCTGCAAAGCAAGAGGCAAGGTGATCCGAGGGCAAAGGAAGAATGTGCTTGCAACAGCCTGGTAAGCTATTGAGAGGTTTGCGATTTAATGAAGTATGGTGGATTAATTAAGCAAAGTCTGGTTGATTACCCGGGAGAAATAGCGGCGGTGGTTTTTACCCGGGGCTGCAATCTGCGCTGCCCGTTCTGCCACAATCCCCAGCTGGTCTTTCCCCGGAGAGATAAGAATAATCAAGGAGTCTTGGGAAATGAAGAATTACCAGGAACCCCGGATTCAGAAGCTTTGGATATACAGGATTTACTTAATTTATTAAATGAAAGAAAAGGATTTCTCGATGCGGTGGTAATAAGCGGGGGGGAACCGACCCTAAACCCAGAGCTGATCGAGGATCTGCGCCGTATTAAGGAATTGGGCTATCTTGTAAAGTTAGACAGCAACGGCAGCAACCCGGCATTGTTGGAGAGACTGCTGGCGGAGGGCTTATTGAATTATGTCGCCATGGATATTAAAGCTCCGCTGACCTACAAGCAGTATCTGCCTGCGGCTGGCAAACTGAGTCCCCAGGAATTCTTGGCGATCAGAAATTCCGTTTATCTCCTGAAAGAAGCCACCATAAAGGTGGAATTCCGAACCACGGT
>JAQUXM010000119.1:5023-7959 GCA_028692415.1 Syntrophomonadaceae bacterium
CTCCGCTGACCTACAAGCAGTATCTGCCTGCGGCTGGCAAACTGAGTCCCCAGGAATTCTTGGCGATCAGAAATTCCGTTTATCTCCTGAAAGAAGCCACCATAAAGGTGGAATTCCGAACCACGGTAGTGCCGGTTCTGCACCGTCCGGAAGATATCGTTGCAATTGCCCGCTCAATAGAGGGAGCCGAGCTATATTCTCTGCAGCAGTTTAATCCGGCCTGTACCCTGGCAACTGCTTATAAAAAAGTTGTACCGTACAGCAAGGAAGAAATGCAGGATATGGCAGATAGTTGTTTGAGCTTCGTGAAAAAAGTAAGAGTAATAAATGTCTAAAAGTCAGGGGTGAGGCGTTAGGGGTAAGGGGGATTTTAAAAGCCTCACTTTTGTTATTAACTATATTATTTAAATCCCTTATGTTCAGCAGTAGGCGTCAGGTTGATTGTGGATATGTAAATACTTCGGCACCCTTACATTCTTGCCATAAGAGGGTTATAATTAAGGGTGTTTTGAATCTGTTGAATTAAACAGCATAAGCTTGAGATATTTCGAGGTGTAGTGATGAAACTTTGGAGTGGAAGATTTACCAGAGAAAGCGACCGTTTAACCGAGGATTTTAATGCCTCCATAGCTTTCGACAGCCGGATGTATAGCCAGGACATAGCCGGCAGCATAGCGCATGCATCCATGCTGGCCAAACAAGGAATTATCAGCGATGCCGATAAAGAATTGATTATTAAAGGACTGCAGGAGATAAAAACCGAGCTGGAAGCAGGCCAATTGGAGTTTACCGTGGAAGCCGAAGATGTTCACATGAATATTGAGACCTTCCTTATCCGAAAAATTGGCGAGGTTGGCAAGAAGCTTCATACCGCCCGCAGCCGTAACGACCAGGTAGCACTGGATGTGCGTCTTTACCTGCGGGATGAAATAGACGAAATCCGAGAGCTTCTTATTAAACTGCAGGAAACACTGCTCAGTCTGGCCGCCGATCACCTGGAAACCATCATGCCAGGCTATACTCACCTGCAAAAAGCCCAACCGATAAATCTGGCCCACCATTTGCTGGCCTATTTTGAAATGCTCGGGCGGGACCTGGAGAGGCTGGACGACTGCCGGAAACGGCTGAATTATATGCCTCTGGGCTCCGGCGCCCTGGCCGGGACCGGCTTTAATTTGGACCGGGATTTTGTGAGGGAACAGCTTGGTTTCACCCATATAACCCGAAACAGCCTGGACGCGGTCAGCGATCGCGATTTTGCCATTGAATTCTGCAGTTTTGCCAGCATAATGATGATGCACCTGTCCCGCTTCTCTGAGGAACTGATATTATGGTCCACTGAAGAATTCTCTTTCGTGGAAATGGATGATGCCTTTTCTACCGGCTCCAGTATCATGCCCCAGAAGAAAAACCCTGACCTGGCCGAACTGGTGCGGGGTAAAACCGGTCGGGTTTATGGTGACCTGATGACTTTGCTGACCCTGATGAAGTCCTTGCCTTTGGCTTATAACAAGGATATGCAGGAAGACAAAGAAGCCCTGTTTGATGCCCTGGATACCGTAAAAAAATCTTTGATCGTATTTGCACCCATGCTCCAAACCGCACGATTCAGAAAAGAAAAAATGGCTGTTGCGGCCCTCGGGGGTTTTACCAATGCCACTGACCTGGCTGATTATCTGGTGAACAAGGGTCTGGCCTTTCGGGATGCCCACGAAGTGGTGGGGCGGGCGGTACTTTTTTGTATAGAGAATAAAAAAGTGCTTGAGGAATTACCATTGGAGAAATTCCAGGAGTTTTCACCCCTGGTGGAAAGCGATGTTTTTACTTACCTGGATGTACCCGCATGTGTAGCCCGGCGCCGGGTGCCTGGAGGCCCCGCTCCGGAAACGGTCGCCAAGGCATTGGTGGAAGCACAGGATAACTTGAGGAGGATGAAAGATGTATCACGTTAGTAAATTTGATTCGGTTAATGGGGTCCCCGATGAAGAACAAATTGAAAACTGGACCGCCGAATTCTTTCACAGCCTTATAAATGTTTTTAATTCTTTTTTCTGCAAATTGGAACTGGATGACGCCGTTTCCCGGATGAGCATCATTCCTTTCGAAAAACTGGTCAAAGAGCAGCTTGAGGATGAAAAAGAAGAAGTTATTAATATAGCTGTGGCTAAGGTTAAAGAACTGGCAGAGATGGAACTGGAATTCATGCGCGCTTATGTAAGCTAAAAGACTCCACGCCAGGACCTTTGGAGATTGAATTTCAAGTGGCCGTCGTTTAAATAATTTAAGAGTAGATGGGAGTTAATATTTTTATATGGAAAAATGCAGCATTTGCCAAAAGGATTTCCCGGAAGCCGCAATGAAAAAAATGATCCAAATAGTCGAACGCAAGGCTTATGATAAATCGATCTGTCCTTCCTGCCAGGCCATAGTGTCCAATAATCCCAATTATTATTATCTAGTCGAGGAAAAGAAATGACGGCTCCAGATGCGCAGGATAGGGCAAACCCTATCAAGATGACGAGCAGATTACTGCCTCTTGACTGAGTTTATTTATCCTGCTATTATCTATGTGGCAATACAACAAGCCGATGTGGCTCAGTGGCAGAGCAGCTGATTCGTAATCAGCAGGTCGGCGGTTCAAATCCGCCCATCGGCTCCAAAGGAAAACAAGGCCCCTCCGTAGTTGGAGGGGCCTTTAATTTATTAAAATTTTTGTCGGAAACTTATTTTGGGTGGCATTTGGGTGGCACCGATTTTAAGAGTCAATTTTAATATAGTCAACCAGCATATCCATGCTTTCCTTAAACTCTATCCTGAATCCGTGAATACAGTTCATAAAACTGTATTCTGACCAATCGTCTCAACAAAAAGTGTTCATATTAATCGTCCAAAATTCTCAAGTTGGTAAAACACCATCCAGATCAGAATATTATCGG
>JAQUXM010000120.1 GCA_028692415.1 Syntrophomonadaceae bacterium
TCTCCGCTGGTCAGCCAGTTGTACCATGACGGTTTGCTGGAAGCGGTGTCTGTAAAACAGAACCCGACCTTTGCGGCAGCCATGATATTTGCCCAGAGTGAGGGCATAGTACCTGCACCTGAGTCTGCTCATGCGATTCGTACGGCTATTGACGAAGCCCTTAAGGCCAAGGAAGAGGGAGTGTCGCGTTCCATAGTATTTAACCTCAGCGGTCACGGGCACCTGGATTTGTTCTCTTATGACAAATATCTTTCCGGGGAAACTGAAGATGTGGAGTTTTCAGATGAGGAACTCAAGGAGAGTTTGAAAAATCTGCCCCAGGTTTAGTTAAGCATTGATCAGGGCTGCCGGTATTATTCCGGCAGCCCTTCTTTGGTTTGGGGGAGAGTTGTTTACTTCTTGATGCAGCATTTCTTATGGTTTTACTTAACTTTTGGACATCCTATCAGCTATGATATTAATATCCTTACAAGGGGGGCTAAATAATGGCGGCATCAATAAATCGCCTGAAAGCGGTAGCGGATATGTTGATAAAAAATAAAGCGGCTGCAGATATTGGTGCTGACCACGCCTGGCTTTCCATATATTTGATAGAAAATGGACTGGCGCCCCGGGTAATTATCGGAGAACTGGGTGATGGACCATTGGAGAGGGCTGTCCAAGCGGTTCATAAGAATAATCTTCAGGAGCAAGTAGAATTGCGGCAGGGTAACGGATTACAGGTTCTGGAAGCGGGCGAAGTAGCTAGTATTGCAATTGCAGGCATGGGAGGCGATACCATCCTGGAGATTTTGGCCTATGATTGGGCCAAGGCCCGAAGTTTTGAGCGTTTTGTTTTTCAGCCCATGAGCAAGAGCGGGGTTTTGCGCCGGGAATTGGCCAGTCAGGGATGGAAGATAATTGAGGAAAGAGTTCTACAGGAAAATGGAAGATTTTTTGTAGTTATTGCCAGTGAACCGGCGGACATCCCTTATGAGTTGAGTGATTTGGAAATAGATATAGGCCCTTTCATTTTAAAAGCCGATAATAATCTAAAGAAGATGTTTATAAATGTTTATTTGGAGAAATATCGCAGAGTCTTTAGCGGACTAAGCAATTCCAAGGGCGGGCAAAATCAGAATTTGCTTTTTGCTTATCAGAATAAAATAAAAGGATTGGAGGCTATACTGGGTGTCAAGCAAGGTTAAAGATATCATAGCAATCATGGAGAAGCATTTTCCGCTCTGGCTGGCTGAAAGCTGGGATAATTGCGGCTTACAGATAGGGTCTGATGAGGCTGTGGTTAACAGGATTATCGTTGCGCTTGATCTGGATGAAGAAATATTGGAGTTGGCCATGCAGAAAAAAGCCGACCTGATTATTACTCATCACCCCATCTTTTTTAAAGCATTCAAATCCATAAATTACGCCACGCCTTTGGGAAGGATGATTAAGAATATAATAGGCGCAGGAATTAGTGTCTATTCGGCGCATACGAACCTGGATGCGGGGGAGCAGGGATTAAACCAGGTGCTGGCCGAACTCCTGGGCCTGACCCAAATAGAGCCTCTGGGCATGGATAAGCAAGAGGAATTATATAAGCTGGTGGTTTTTGTTCCAGCCAGTCACAGCGAGGAATTGCGGC
Source organism: Syntrophomonadaceae bacterium (assembly GCA_028692415.1). Classification (GTDB taxonomy): domain Bacteria; phylum Bacillota; class Syntrophomonadia; order Syntrophomonadales; family Syntrophomonadaceae; genus JAQUBU01. The sequence continues at coordinate 1,625 of JAQUXM010000120.1, forward strand.
AGGCTATCAACCATGCTGGCGCCGGACATATTGGAGCCTATTCCGATTGCAGCTTTCGCGTGCGGGGTACGGGAACTTTTCGTCCTGCGGCAGGGAGCAACCCATTTATCGGAAAAACCGGCATACTGGAGGAAGTTGATGAGTACCGCTTGGAAACTGTGGTTTATAAACGGGATCTTAAGCGTATAATTAAAATCATGCAGGAAGTCCATCCCTATGAAGAAATAGCGTATGATATATTTAAATTGAATAACCCTGGAAGAATATTCAGCCTGGGAAGAAAAGGATGCTGGGCAGAAAGGATGAGTCTACAAGAGTCTGCTGAACAGGTAAAAAGAAGCTTGAAAGTGGAAAATGTCAGAGTTATTGGCGACTTGGAGCGTTCTATAAAAAATGTTGCGGTAGTAAGTGGGTCCGGTGCCAGCCTGATCGATAAAGTCCTAAGCCAGAAGGTTGATCTTTTCATAACTGGTGACTTGAAATATCATGAAGCCAAGGATGCCCTAGCCTGGGGTTTGGCCATAATCGATGCCGGTCACCAGGGCAGCGAGGAGATTATCGTTCCTTATCTGTGCGATTTGCTGCAAAAGGCGGTAAAAGAAAAGGGCTTTGAAATTGAAGTGACCCCAGCGTATTTATCGCCATGCATGAAAGTAATTTAAAAAATATTATAAATTATTAATTAATTCTGCAAAAGGAATATGATGATTTTTGCAGAATAGAAAATGTGATAGTAATAATTGAAATAAAGGGGAATAGCCATGCTGAAAATAAAAGTAAGTAGCTTGAAGCTTGGAACTCAAATCGGGAAGGATATTTTTACTTATGATTCCCAGCTCTTGTTGCCGCGTGGCAGTATAATTACTCAAGAACACCTGGAAAATTTCGCGGTGCGGGATATAAATGAAGTATATATTATGGAGGCGACTCCGCGGCAAAAATCTGAACGTTCTTTTGAAAATGTTTATGGCGGAGCCCTTAATGTAGTCAATTCCTTTATGATGGAAGCCCGGTTGGGGAACAACGTGGATTTTAATGAAGTTAGTGAAACCACGGATCTTCTGTTGGAGCAAGTATTCGATGTAAGCGATCTTTTTCGCCAGATGAGACTTATGAAGGATAAAGCCGATTATCTCTTTACCCATTCGGTAAATGTTTCATTACTTTGCATACTGATTGGACGCTGGCTGAAATGTGACGAAAAAACCATCAAGGACCTGGGAATGGCGGGTTTGCTTCATGATATCGGGAAGGTTTATATTGATGATGAAATCCTTAATAAACCCGGCAAATTAACCCAACAGGAGTTTGAAGAGATAAAGAAGCATACCCTTCTGGGCTATAATCTGATTCTGCAAAATCCCTTGCTGAATCACGATATTGCCAATGCAGCTTTAATGCATCATGAAAGGGCGGATGGTTCCGGATACCCGGCGGGCATTAAAGGTTATACCAATTTCTTTGCTTCGGTGGTAGCGGTAGCCGATCTATATGATGCCATTACTACCGCCCACACTTATTCCAACCGGCGTTCTCCATACTCGGCTGCTGAAATCCTCTGGCAGGAGTCCTTTGGCAAATTAGATCCCAAAATATCGAAAGTGTTTTACGATAAGATAACTAATTTCTACGTAGGTAATCAGGTTTTGCTTTCGAATAATCAAAAAGGTACAGTGATCTTTATTGACCCTACTCAACCAACCCGCCCTATCGTAATGGTTGGCGATAAGTTTTATAATTTGGCAACGGACCGTTCTATAACGATTATAGATATTATTGATTAGTCAAATGTCCCTGTAAATCGGGATTTTATGCATAAAATGATAACGGTCATGGCAGAATGTAAATAAAGGGCTTGTAAACGCCGTAGAAATTACTAAAGAAAATGCAAAAAAAATTAAAAAAAATTGCTTCAACAGAAGGAATTACGGATTTTTTGATGAATGTATGTAAAATATGGATAAAAAAATAAAGGGAGGACTCTGTCGTGAACAAATCGGAACTGGTAAAATCACTAGCGGAAAAAGCAGAAATTACCCAAAAAGATGCTGCTAAAGTATTGGATGCAATGGTGGGAACCATTCAACAGGCTCTGGCCAATGGGGACAAAGTGCAAATTATTGGCTTTGGTAGTTTTGAAGTCCGTGATCGCAAGGAAAGAAAAGTAATCAGTCCTGCTACCGGCAAAGAGATTACTGTTCCTGCAACCAAAGTTCCAGCATTTAGGCCCGGCAAATCTCTTAAAGAAGCGGTTGCCGTTAAAAAGCAGGCAAAGGCCCCCAAGGGCAAGGCAACTAAAGCAGCCAAAGGCGGCAAGAAAAAATAGTATATGAAAGTGCTAAAAAAATGGGGTATACATTGGTATACCCCATTTTAACGAGCAAAGAATAAAGTAAGTAAATCTATAAGCGGAGTTCTGTATTTGATAGTCATCTATCTGGGATGCCAGTTGCCTGGCAACTCTAGCGACCTAACCCGGGAACGAAGCGGGCCGCTTCAATGCTCCTCTATTCGGTCTTGCTCCAGGTGGGGTTTACCGAGCCATTCAGTCACCTGAATGCTGGTGAGCTCTTACCTCGCCTTTCCACCCTTACCGAAAACAGAGAGCAGAAACCGAATTATCAATAAGAGGTAATAATAACCAGCCCTTGATTTCCGAATTCTGGTCTCCGTTCTCGGCGGTTTGTTTCTGTGGCACTTTCCTTGGGGTCGCCCCCACTGGACGTTATCCAGCACCCTGCCCTGCGGAGCTCCGACTTTCCTCAGGTAAAAATACCTGCGACTATCTGATTTACTTACTCTATATCTAATTTGCCTCCGTAATTATAATCCATGTCCTAGCTTATGTAAAGTTCGGCTGGAAATTAGGAATTTATATAACAATGCGAAAACATTTCCCCCGCTTCTTTAAGTGGTCGGGTTTCTATTAACAAAACAGGCGGCGGGTTCCAATCCCCCGCCGCGTTACAGCGGTCCGGAAGAAACTGCTCCACAGTTTCTTCCGATGCTGAAAAAATATTAAGCTAAAGCAGGAAATATAAAATCTTTATAGAATACCTTAATTAGTTTATGGGTTTTGCTTGTATATTATTTTGGAATTAAGTAATAACTCTATAAATGTTGCCTTGTTTTACTGGGTGCAAAGTATTAGAATACAAGATAAAAGAATTACAGAGGAGGTGAAAGAGCGTTGGCGATTTTTGGTTCGCATATGATAGGACATGGAATATGGGTAAATCCATTGGTGGTACTTGCTATAGTCGCAGTAGCAATTTATATCTTTTTAAAATTCTGTAGCTGGGCCAAAGGGCAGCATTTATCCGCTGGAGCGAAGAAGGGGATATTTATTTTAACCGGTTTAGGCCTGGTAGTTTTCAATTTGCTGTATTCTATGGGCAATTCCCAGATTCATGCCGGTGGTGATTGGAGCGGAGCTTCCACGGCATTAGCAGCATCATTGTTATGGGTTTTCATTTTTGCGTATGCTTTAATGACCGAAACCAAAGCGTAATAGTTTAAAGGTTTATGGAGGCGGCTTTAAGCCGCCTTTTTATTTGCTTTAATTTAAAAAATATTCTTGAACAGCAGGTGGAGTATGGCGGAAGAGATAAGGATTATCATAATAACACCCGATGGGCAGCAAACAAGCTGCTGGACCCTGGAGGGCAAGAATCTCTGGGAGCTTATTGCCAGCAACGGCATGGACCCCGGTGGTTCCTGCGGAGGCAAGGGGACTTGTGGGAAGTGTAAAGTGCGCATAGCGGGACAAGTCAATGATATCAGCGATACGGAACGCATGCAGCTTTTGCCGGAAGAAATTAAAGCGGGAACCCGAATTGCCTGCAATTGTACGGTGAAAGGTCCACTTACGGTTTATCTCGATTATGCCAACAATCTGCCAAGTAAAAAGGGAGTGTTTTTAAGGCTGCATCCTCAGAACCTCAAGCCCCAGGTCCAGTATCGCACAATATTGATTCCGGGCATGGAAAAAACGCATCCTATACCTTTACACGAGCGGCTGTCCAGTGCTTTATCCCCATGCCGGCTGGATATTACGGTAGATAATTTGAACCAATTAGCCATGCTTGACCGGGCGGGCAGGCCAGCCCTGGAACTATATGCCCTGATTTTTAACGAAAACAGCGTAAAGTATATTGGACGTCATAAAGAAAAAGCTTATGGTGTAGCGATTGACCTGGGGACTACCAGTTTGTTTGCCGCCTTGCTTGATTTGGAGAATAGCGAGACTGCAGCACTTGCTAATAAAAGTAATATGCAAAGGATTTACGGTGCGGATGTCATATCCCGAGTAAATTATTGTTTGGAAAATCCTGAAGGCCTGGAAGTGTTGCAGCGTATTCTCATTAATAATCTGAATATGATGCTGGAAGAGATGCTGCAACAGGTAAAAGCCTCGGCGCGGAATATATATCGCCTTACCGTGGTCGGCAATCCGGTTATGCTTCACTTGCTGATGGGGCTAAACCCTTCAGGATTTGCATCCGCCCCTTATGCGGGTCTTTTTACCGGCGAGATTGCCTACCCGGCGATGGAATTAGGTCTGAATGTAAATGCTCATGCGGAGATACTATTGCTGCCGCAGGTAGGCGGTTTTGTCGGTGCGGATACCATTGCTTGTCTCTTGACCCTGCCAGACAGACATTCCGGTTGTTTTTGCCTGGTCGATATTGGGACCAATGGCGAAGTAATATTATCCAGGCAGGGAAAGATGTGGGCCGCCTCCGCGGCTGCCGGACCAGCCTTTGAAGGTGGTAATCTAAGCAATGGGATGCGGGCCGGCAGTGGGGTAATTGACAAGGTTCGGCTTAATGACGACAGCAAGCTGGAGTTTAATGTTTTAGGTGATGGACCGGCCAAAGGCATATGTGGTTCAGCCACCATTGATCTTGTTGCCTGTCTATTAAAAGCGTCCGGTATTGATGCAAATGGTACGATAAATCCTGAAAATGCCAGCTCTATAACGATTGAAACGGAGGGGAATGGGGCTCAAATAAAGCTTCTGGAGGAAAACGAGACATTTAATGCAGTGCCCATGGTATTTAAACAGGAAGATATACGGCAGGTTCAGCTGGCTAAGGGAGCGATAAGGACCGCGATGGATATCCTGCTAAAAGAAGCAGGGTTGGTTTATGCCGATCTGGACCGGATATATCTGGCCGGTGCTTTCGGAAATTTCCTGGATCCGGAGAATTCAATCCTGATAGGCATGCTGCCGCCGGTTAAGCTGGACCGGATAAAGAATATAGGCAATGCAGCGGGGCAAGGTGCTATTCATGCTCTTCTGTCCGCTGCCAAGGAGAAAGAAGCCCGCCAAATGAGTGGACAGATCTCTTATATAGAGCTGGCAACCCATCCTAATTTTCAGGAGATGTTTTTAAATAACTTGAACTTCTCACCTGCTTTACTCCATAAAAAGGAAAACTGATCTTTTTGCAGAATTGGTTTTTATAGATAAAGTTTAATATGAGGGGATTACAAAACATAGGGGAGGGATAGGGCGTGAATTACCGGTACATTATGTTTGCGAAAGAAGGTAATATTGGTATTGTAACCATCAATCGTCCCGAGGTTAAAAATGCTTTGAGTATGGAATTGCTGGACGAAGTTACCGATGTTTTTAACAAAATGGAACAGGATGAAGAAATCAATGCAGTAGTACTTACGGGAGTAGATGAGGCTTTTGCGGCTGGTTTTGATATGCACAGCGTAATGAGTCTGGGCAAAAACAAGAATCAGGGCCTTAAAACGATAGAGGAATCTTTTCTGGGGATATTGAAGTTTCCCCTGCCGGTTATTGCTGCAGTGAGCGGTCCGGCTCTGGCGGCCGGGTTTGACCTGATGGTTATGGCCGATATTCGCGTTATGTCAGAGACTGCCAAGGTTGGACAGCCTGAGATTCGCTGGGCCTTGACGCCGCTAAGTGATCCGCTGTGGAAGATCATTGGTTTGGGCAGGGCCAAGGAAGTGACGATGACCGGCCGGATCTATGGCGCTCTGGAGGCCAAAGAGATGGGTTTGGCCAATTATGTTTATCCCCTGGAAAGATATCTGGAGGAAGCCAAAAAATTGGCACATCGAATTGCAGCTTTTGAGCGCAATGCTTTAAAAGCCAATAAGGAACAGACCAACCGGGTTCCGGGCATGGAAGTACAAGCCGCAGTAAGAACCCAGCTCTGGACTTTCCGAAGCTTTGTGGGCAGTGAAGAAATGATTGAGCGCATGAGTGCTTTTTTGGATTCCAACAAGCAAAAGTAGAAGCGATTTGCAAAAATAAAAAAA
>JAQUXM010000121.1 GCA_028692415.1 Syntrophomonadaceae bacterium
CAGATTTTTTATGCTTATCTGAACTTCAATATGTATAAGGCTTTATATATGGATATAGCCCAGGAAAACACCATGTTGACCGCCAGCATTATCCAGAAAGATATCAATTCGGTTATAGCCAAGGGCGTTTCCTACCAGGACCTTTATCAGGTTGAGGGCTGGCTGCAAAAAGTAATCGAAGCCGTACCCGAGATTGATGATGTAGATATTGTCAGCGATCAGAGCGAGAAAATGCTTGACGCAGCAGAGAATACAGCTCTTAACAAATCGGAAGACAAGGAACTGTACCGCTTTAACCTGCCGCTGGTTCAAGATAGCAGCGGGCAGAAAGCGGGGATAAAAACCAGTATCGACATCAGTGTATCCGAAAAATACATTAAGAGCAGAACCACTGAGATTGCGCTGGATTCTTTGACGGTGTTGATTATTGCATTTTTCTTCATGGTTGAAATAACCATATTTCTCCTGCTCATATTGCAGAAGGAGGTTTATGATTTTAGGAAGAAAAACAAGCTTGATATTCAGAATGCTTCGAGCAGCTATAGCCCGGTTGAGTTTATCCGGCCGATGGCATTCTTCTTTTTCCTGGCTTCCAGTATGGCGGTATCGTATATTCCATTAATGATGAAAGAGCTTTATCAGCCTCTATTTGGCTTATCCAAAGATGTCGTTCTGGGCTTGCCCATATCCGTTGAATTATTGTGTGTAAGTCTTTCTATCATAGTAACCGGTTATGTTATCGATAAAAAGGGATGGCGGGCCCCATTTTTTGTGGGCTTGCTGTTTTTGCTGGCTGGTTCGTTGCTTTCCGGTCTGGCGTGGAATGGGATCATGTTTATCCTGGCCCGAGGTGTAGCCGGTATTGGCTACGGGTTTTCCTGGATGGCGATGCGCAGTTATTGCACTTCCGCACCATCTCTGGAAGAAAAGAGCAAGGGTCTCTCTTCATACAACTCCGGAATATTTGCCGGTTTTAACTGCGGCATCGCAATTGGTGCCATGCTGGCAGACCGGATTGGCTTCTCCAATGTATTCTTTGTTGCTTTGGGCGGTATTGTACTGACAGCTTATTTTGTATATCAATTCATGGAAAAAGGAAGCAGCAAAGCCATAGAAGCCAGTGAAAAACCGCAGGCTGGACTGGGGGCGTTTGAATTCCTGAGTAATCCCAGTATATTGTTGTTTTTCGTGCTCTTGACCTTGCCGGTGGCCGTATGCAGCATGTTCATGGATTATTTCTTCCCGCTTTTCGGTGCCAGCATTAACCTTTCGACTTCCAACATTGGCCGGGGATTTCTGATCCACGGTTTATGTATTGTTTACCTTGGTCCTTATCTGGGAAAATTTATGGGCCGGGTTTTAGACGTTCGCCGCGGGTCGATTTTATCGGCTCTGATGACAGCTGTGGCACTGCTCATTTTCGCGAAGTTTGGCAGCCTTTATGCAGCTCTGGCGGCCATCCTGATGCTTGGTTTGGCGGACAGTTTTGGGGTGGTTGCGCAGAATAATTATTTTCTATCCCTGCAGGCAACCGGGCAGATGGGGGAAAGCAAGGCTTTGGCCTATTATAGTATGGTTCGCCGGCTGGGGCAGATGGCCGGACCGTTTATTTTCGGAGGTTTGGCTTTGATGGGTGCCGGCATGAGCGTTGGGGTCATAGGCTTGACCTGCCTGGGGATGGTTGCCTTGTTTATGGTGCTGGCCCGTTCCCGCTTTAGTATGTAAGATTTGGTACAGGCATTTTCAATGGAGATAAAGCGGCTTTCCGGGTTGGATTTGCCCCGGATTATGGAATTGCAAAACCGGGTGCTTAAAGCGCTCGCCGATCATAGCCTTTACTATGCGCTGGTGCCGGCGGAAGTGGAGGCTATGCTTGGCGACCAGGGACTAAGCCTGGGGATTTATGCTGAGGATCAGCATTTGATTGCCTATGCGGCTATGCGTTTCCCCGGCAGCGAACCGGATAACCTGGGTATGGACGGCTGCCTGACGAATGATGAATTGGCCAGGGTAGTGCATATCGAAGCCGGTCTCGTTCACCCGGATTTCCGCGGGCAGAGTCTGCAAAAGCTGGTATACGAGGAAGCAATCCGGCAGACCAGGATGCTGGGAAGGTTTCGCCATCTTTATTCTACCGTGGCCTGTCATAATTATCCCGCACTGGTCAATTCAATGAAATTGGGTTTGGCGGTAACTGCGCTCAGGGAAAAATACAACGGATATTTACGTTATGTACTATATCAGGACTGGGAGCGGCCTTTGTCTATAGACCGGGGTCAGGTACTCAAGGTGGCATGCGGCGACCGGGAAAGACAGGAAGCTTTATTGGCCGAAGGCTGGCTGGGTTTTGCCTGGGAAAAGAACGAGAACCAGATGCGCTTGCATTATGGCCACCGGTTAAAGGCATAGAGTTTACAATAAGGAGATTTGTAGTTTGCCAAATTCTGAGCAAAATTTCCCCATGTGGGCCGAAGTGGATCTGGATAGGTTGATACATAATCTGCAAACCGCCAGGAATTTGATTGGGGAGCAAACCAAGATTATGGCAGTGGTCAAAGCCAATGCTTATGGTCATGGGGTGGTCGAGATTGCCCGGACCTTGCTAAATAACGGGGTTGCCCAGTTGGCGGTAGCCACTGTTAATGAAGGGGTTGAACTCCGCCAGCATCATATTGAGGCTCCGATTCTTCTGCTTTGCATACCTGCATATACCGAGGCGGAAAAAATAGCTGCTTCCCGGCTGACTGCCACCGTAGGCGATTATTCTTTTTCCCGCTGTCTTAATGATATCGGCCGGCAAAGAAAACAGCTGATCAAGGTTCATGTCAGGGTTGATACCGGAATGGGCAGTGCCGGGGTTTTGCCGAAGGATTGCCTGGATTTGCTGAGGTTTTTAGAGGGTATGGAATGGCTGGAACTGGAAGGGATATACACGCATTTGAATTCTGCCTATGGCAGCAATAAAGACCAGGCTCGGGAGCAGCTTGCCCAGTTTCAGGGAATATTGGACCAGCTGCCGGCTGCCGGAATAAGCATATCGCTGGTTCATACCGCCAGCAGTCCGGCTTTGGGTGTACCGGGCAGCGAGTTTGATATGATAAGGCCGGGTATAATGCTTTATGGTATGCGCTGCCGCAATCAGCATATTGATGACTTGCTTAAACCAATCATGCAACTGAAAGCGCGGGTTACTTGTATAAAAGAGGTGGAGAGCAATTTCCGGATTGGCTATGGCTGGAATTTTTATACCCAAGAACCCACTAGGATAGCTACGCTGCCTCTGGGATATGCCGATGCCTATTTCCTCTATTATCTAAACCACGGGGAGGTTTTGATCCATGGGCAGCGGGCACCGATTCTAGCCAAGCCCTTTATGGACCATTGCATTGTCGACATTAATCATATAGAGGGAACCGAAATAGGGGATGAAGCGGTTTTTATCGGGGAACAGGGAGATGAAACAATTACTGTGGAAGAGCTGGCCCGCAAATCAGCAATAGGACCGGACAACCTTGATCTATTGAGTCTGTTGGGTTTGCGTGTACCGCGAATTTACACCGGGCAAAATCGTTCCTGATTATAACGAGGCGAAAAGATGTTCCCCGCTAAACGGTCGGGTTCTAATCCCCCGCATCGTTGCAGCGGTGCAAAAGAAACTGCTCCGCAGTTGCTTCCGATGCTTGAATTTTGCAAGAAACGAACCAGAAACATATCCGGTTTGATAGCGAGGTAGAATTATGCCCATAAGAATGAAGATATCAGCCCTATGCTTATTGCTTATAGCATTTATACTCATCGGGGCAGTGGCGTCTGCAGCCGAATCCGTGCCAGCCAATTCAGCAAACCCCGCGAGCCAGCCTGCTTTTAAAGATCTGCCAAATACCGGACAGAACCAGCTTTATATCAACTATATCATTGCCAGTAAAATCATGACCGGCTTTCCGGATGGTAGCTTTCGGCCTGAACAGGGAATCAGCAGAGCCCAGTTGGCAGTTATCATAGCCAGGTTAAAAGAACTTACCCCAGCAGGAACTGCCGGTTTGGTATTTAATGATGTTCCAAGCGGCCACTGGGCAGAATCCTTTATAGCAGCCACCAGCCAGGGCGGATATATGGAGGGCTTTGCGGATGGCAGTTTTCATCCTGATGAGGAGTTGAGCCGGGCGCAGGGTATAGCTGCCATTATGCGTCTGGTTTACAAAACCTTAAACCCCGCTGTCCTGCCGCCTTTGGATGATATGAATGCCTCACACTGGGCGGCGGAAGCAATGGCAACAGCACTGGCTGCGGGTATGCTAGAAAGTACTGAAGGCAAGATATTTCCCGGGCAAGCCCTGAGCCGGGGAGAACTAGCGCGTTGCCTGGCAATTATGCTGACCCGGCACCCTGAATTATACGGGGCCGCTTTGCCCGGCAAGATTAAGGCGACAGCCGGGGAGGTTTTTGTAAGCCGTCAGGGAACAGAAACCTTGCTGAGCGGGGAGGACGAGCTGCGAACGGGAGACCAGGTACGAACGGCTGCCAAGGCCGGGGCCGAGCTGTTGTTTCCGGATGGAAGCAGTGTACTGCTGGCCGAAAACTGCAGCATCATCATCAGCGAAAACCTGGGCCGGCGTTATATAAAAGCGGATGGCAATCCAGGTACCAGGGTAGAAAACCTCAACATCAAGGTTCAAGAAGGGGTGGTATTTGGAGCCTTGGCCAGCGGTCCGGAAGCCGGGCAGGCTGAAGATAATCAAAGTGCTGCGCTGGAGAAGCAGTTGGCCGCAATTGGCGGGTTGCCCGAGCTGCTGGCTGTCAATGAGGGAGGATCAGAACCCCCGTGGTGGGAGGCCCGGCCCAAGCAGCAGGTTAGGATGAAAATTGATATGCCCTTTGGCGTTACGGCTATCCGAGGTACTTTTGCAAGCATCGCCATTGCGGCTGATGGCAAGAGCCGGGTGGCTTGCCTGATCGGGGATGCTGAACTCAGTTCCCGGGGTGATGACGGGCAACCTGGCGAACCCGTTGCTTTGCCAGGAGGGAAAGCCAGTTCGCTGAATGAAGAGGGCAAGCCACCGGCGCCCGCTGAGGATCTTAACGATGAAGACAAGCAAGGCTTTGCCGGGGTTGTGGAATGGATCATCAGAACAGCTCAGGAAATGGACGAGCAACAGGAAACAGCAGCATCCGAGGAGGAAGCAGATGAAGAAGAGTCGGTGTTGCAAAAGATCACCAAAACCCTGGAAGATAACGGGATTAAACTGGATGAAAGCCTTATGGAAAAGATCCCGGGCCTGAATCCGGCAGCCAGCGATGACAGTGAAGGTGCCGGAGCCGAGCCGGAAGAGCACAAGGATGTGGCATTGGATAAAAGCTGGATTCTGTCATTCAATGAAGACATTGATCCTGAGACCATTCCGGGCAATATTTGCGTCAGCCGTGATGCTTTCGGGATATTCAAGGTGCCCGCAATAGCAAGCCTCGATACCAATATAGAGAAAATAATTACCCTTAAACCCCAGGATAAATGGGGAGCAGGGCAAACTTTATATATTGTCGTTGGCAAGGGCCTTAAATCGGTGGATGGAGCTTCATTGGGAGAGAGTGCCAAGGTAAAGTTTACTACGGTCAGCGAAGAACCGTTGGGAAACCTGCTTGAACAGGCCAAAGCGATGCTGGGTTTGGGCAAGCTCACCGAAGCGATCAGGCTGGCCACTGAAGCAGCCGAACAGGCTCCTGATGACTACCGCGCCTATTTGATAAGAGGCCAGGCGTATCTGAATTTGGATGAAGAAGAGAAAGCCCAGGAGGATCTATCCCAGGCGGAAGATCTTAATCCCTGGGCACCCGAGCTGGAGGCTTTAAAGACCTACCTGGGCTGGCCGCCCAGCCTGGATGCATTTCTGCCGGCAGAAGAGGAAGAAAAGAAGCTTGAACTAAAAGGCGCATACTAAGCAGCAAGCCGTATTTCCAGGTATTTGACTGAATCATCGGTATTTAATAAGAACCGGTACGAGCATGAATCCAGCAGGTATTCCATAAAACGGAACTCAAGTTTACCTTTGCTGACCGTGCCCTGTTTGACCGGTTCGCCCAGAATCTTTTTAATCTCAGGGAACTTCATACTTAATTTAATCCCTTGAACCTCCTGCTGACCGAAAAGGGTAACCAGGCTCACGGCAGGTTTGTCCTTTTCGCTGGAAGCAGTAATCTCGAAATTACTGCTCAGATCGGGATAGCTGACTATTAAGGTCGAACCTACAAAGACTTTATTCTCTGATTCTCCCAGCATTTCATCCAGCCTTTTCTCCGAAAGACCCAGGAAAGCAGCATAAGAGGGCTGACCATCCTTGAAGAAGCCCTTGCCGGCAATCTCGCCTTTAGCGTCGTAAAGTGTTCCTGCGCCAGCATAGGCCCCATTCTTAAACTCCCCTTCATATAATAGATAGGCTTCCGGAGCGTATAGTTTTCCAGGACCGGAATACAATCCGTCCTTGAAGCTGCCTTCATATTTAAGCACTCCTCCGGAATAGAACTCCGTCCCTTCACCGGAAAACAGGCCGTTCAAAAAAGCGCCCTTGTAAATAACCTCGTCGTTTTCGTACAGCTCCCCGGCACCATTGGGTTTCCCTTCTTGAAATTCACCCAGATATAAAACCTTTCCGTCTTCACCAAGCATTTTGCCGCTGCCACCGCAGGAGCCGTTTTTGAACTCACCCTGGTAAATCATGGTGCCGTTTTCGTTGAACATTTCCCCGGTGCCATTTTGCTGACCGGCGGCCCACTGTCCCGAATAGACAAGTTTCCCCTGGTCACTGTATAGCTTTCCCTGCCCTTCATACTGAGCGTTTAAAAAACCGCCTTCATATTTAAGCTCCTTGCCGGGATAGAATTCCTGGCCCTGTCCTGAAAAGGCACCGCTGACAAATTGCCCGCTGTATACCAGATCCTCTTGCTCATTATAAAACTTGCCCTGCCCTTCATAGCGACCGTTCAGGAAATTGCCCTCATACTTTATTCCCTTGTTAATATAATACTCGCGGCCCTGCCCGGAGTAGGCTCCGGCTGTGAACTGTCCCGTATAAATATACTTGCCTTTCATGTTGAACAATTTACCCTGCCCGTCGTACTGGGCATTGACAAAGCTTCCTTCATATTTTATCTTACCGTCTTCATAATAAAGGGTTCCTGTGCCGTTGATTACACCATTGACAAACTGGCCTTCATAGCTGAGTTTGCCATCAGCGGTATAAAGCTCACCGTAACCGTGATACTTTCCGCTCTGCATATCTCCCATATAGGCTATTTGATCGTTTAAATCCAGTAAGCGTACTTTCCCGGTAAAGGTCAATGCCTGTGAGGATTCCTGGTGAACTGTAGAGTAACCCAGAATTTTAGCCATGGCCCAGGGGGTGATCTTGTAAACCCCAAACCCCAGCAGAACCAGCACTATTATTACAATAACCAAAAGTCGCTTGGCAATATGCAGATTGCCAATCCTAAAATAATCGCTGAGTGAAGATTCCTTTTTACTCCATATATCCTTAATTGCAACCGTAAGCAGTCTTATTATTTCTTTGGGTAAGGTTTTAATTTTTTTCAGGTAATTTTTAAACTGACTGATGATAGGTTTTATTACCGGACCGAATATTTTAAGGAAAAGCTTTTCCAAAGTCTGCACCTCCGCGAAAAATATTTGCCAATGCCTCCAAGCAGCTATAGTCGAATATGGCCGGCAAAGCCAATTCTGGGTTATGAATATAACTGGGCAGGCGCTTGCTTTCCATGACAATAACTTGTCTTAAAACCAAGCGAGAACCTGTTCCGTGGGTAATGCTGGTGGCTGCCAAACCCCACGGCAGCACTGATGTGAACTTCCGTCAGGATTAAGGCGGCGGT
>JAQUXM010000122.1 GCA_028692415.1 Syntrophomonadaceae bacterium
ATTACCCTAAGAGTCTTTAAGGATATTTATCTTCATCACTACTCCGGCCCCATCGACTTCCATTTCCACTTTGTCATCGACCAGGATAGCATCGAAACTGGATTCCGCAGTACTGCCATCAATGGTTTGGTAAACCGAAACATTGTCATCCACATCATAGCTTTTATTCTTTTTCACAACGATATAATACTTACCATCCTGGGTTTTGGTGCTTTCCACCTCGGCCTTGACCTTTTTCCATTCGGGGCGTGAACTTATCATTATTTCCAGAGTAATCTCATCCTCAATCTCAGCTGGAATGGGATCCAGATAGGTAATCTTCACCTTGTCACCACGCACTACAGTTCCCATGGTCTTGCCGTCTTTATCTACAATGCGGGCCCGATCCCAATAATTGAACCATTCGGGTTTGGCATTTTTGGTACTTTTACTGCTCTTGGTGCTCGTGGAACTCCCATCGTCTACAGTGCTTTTGGAGCTTGTACTGCTTTTGGAAGCATTTCCTGCCAGCGATAAACGCCTGCCCGATAAACTTTGCACCGTTCCAGATATGTTCTCGGGAGTTAAAACACTAAGCTTGGTCAGTTGGCCACCATCAATATAAGCTTCAACAAATGTCCCGGCTTTCAACGTGCTAAAGCCTTTGGTCTTCCCTTTACCACCATCATCCAGGACTGCACTCCAGGCAATTGGAATCCGTCTTTCCTCGGTATTCAGATCACTCAGGACCAGAACGCTATCCTTGCCCATAATTACTGACTTTACTGAGCCACGCACTTTATCCCCAGTGCTTGTTTCAGCTATTTTTTCAAGCAGCGAGATACAGATGGCTTGCTTTTTGCTGTTTAATAATACCTCTACCCGGTAGTTTATGGCATCACCAGCCTGGCATTCCTCATTCTCCTTGAAAAACCTGCTTGTTGCGTCCAGCTTTATCTTCTGCGCCCCATTCAGGGAAAGCAAGTCCATTTCGTTTTTGCTGCCTTGGCTGGTAATATTCTGAACCCATCCTTCCACCCGGCGTTCACTGGGAACATTAACCCAATTTTGATCAATTAAACTGGATAAAATAGCTGCTGCTTCAGAACGCTTGAGAATTTTTTGGGGCTTAAAGGTACCATCCTCGTAACCATTTATAATTCCAGCCTCGTTTAAGGCTAATATGTATGGAATGTATTCCGCTCCAGTCTGGTTCAAATCAGTGAAAGCTGCTTCCCCCGAACCTTCTGATACTTCATCCGGCACTGGAAGCTGCAGCAGGCGGCAGATTAAGGCCACCACCTGTGAGCGGGTGGCGGGAGCACTGGCATCAAAATCAGCCAACCAGCTATCGGTGAGCAGGTAGTTCTGCACCGCCATATCCATATAGCTCTGGCCCCAGGAAACCTGGGGAGCCTTGAGGGCTGATTGTTCGCCTTGCTTGTCAACGGTCTTCTTGCTGTCACTGTAGCCCGCTGACCGCATGAATAAAACCAGGGCTTCCATCTGGGATAGTTCCTTTTCGGGTTTAAAGGTGTTGTCCGGGTATCCGCTGATTAATTCCAGTGCTGCGGCTCGGCAGACTACCTGATCCGACCAGTGGCCTTTCGTGTCTTGAAGCTGCGCCGCCTGGGCCGGCATAATCAGCAATCCCGCCAAAAAAAGTGGTATAAAACTGGCTACCAGCAATTTGAATGCCTTTTTTTTGGTGAAAAACATCTTAGCACCTCGACTAACTTTCCTTAAAACTATCCAGGATCTTATACAGACTTCCTTTTTTGGTAACTACATAAATAAATTTATCAGAACTTATAACGGGTGCTCTTTCAATGGCACTATCCAATTGTCGCGACCAGACCATACGGCCTGATTTGTTCACGGCATATAGAATACCTTCGCTGCTGCCTGCATAAACCCGACCGCTATCAGATCCAGCGACCGGCGCGGACACCAGTTTTAAAAGGGGATCATCCCATAATATCTTGCCGCTGCTGCCCTCCAGCGCATAAAGTTTGTTCCCGCCGCTAACATAAATAATATTGTCGGCAGCAATAAATGGCGCACTTAATTCACTGCTTAATTTGAAGCTACTGGTCCATAGTGGTGTTTTACCGTCAGTTACTTGGAAACAGTAGAGTTTACAGGAATTTAGTCTACTTTTATCGTTGCTGGAAGCACCCATTTTAAAGCTCACACTGGCCAGTAGCTGACCATTATTATCAAAATTGAGATAAGCCTGGGTAATGTCTCCTAGCCAGTAATTCCAGAGATATTTACCTTGCTTGTCAATAGCCGCCAGCTTGTATCCGCTCTTCTCACCATAAACTACATAAAAAGCCTGTTTGTCTGCTGTACAGGCCAGAAAAGACTGCGGGTTGTTAACTTTACTGCTTTTACCATCGGACGATTCCCAGGGTGAAAGTATCCAGGCATGATGACCAGAAGTGTCAACAGCATACAGCGCATCAGACAATGGCAAATAAATAATATTTTCATCACCGGCTGCCAGCATACCCTTTTTGGCGCCTTTGGTCTCGGAATAAACTGCATAACTCCAGCCGCTCGCCCCATTTATCTTGGTTTCCTGAACTGCTGTGCCGCTGGCTGTATATATGGAACCATTTGTTACTGGAACCGGTTTGCCCATGCTGCCGCTTACACTCTTTGCTTCCCATAACGTCTTGCCCTGGGGATTAAGACAGATTAGTTTGCTGCCGATGGACAGGAGCAGGTTGCCATTGGGTGCGATAACGATATCTTCCGTAACCTTGCCTACACCCGAAAGCTTCCAGAGGATCTGCCCCGCCTGACTGGCTTCCTTGGATGCAGTATAGTTGTACAGTTGATTGGCCGCTTCGGCAGGTACCACTGCGACCAGCAATATGAGCAATACCAGCAATATCCTTTGCAATCTCATCTCTCCTAATGATTTCTACGCTCTCAACATGTTTTAAACATCGGAAGAAACTGCGGAGCAGTTTCAACACAATTTGATCATTCCCGAAGGGAACTAATACGAGTGGTCCCCGTAGGGGGCAACATACCGCTGCAACGAGGCGGGGGATTAGAAACCGCCGCCTGTTTTATCAATAAAAACCCGACCATTCGATGAAGAGTGGGGCATCGTTCGCCTCTTTATAAATTATACCAAATTTTTCTCTATTTAAAATTAAAAGCTAAATCCAGCCTAGCTTTTGGGCCTGATGCTTAAGTTCCTCCCGGTAATCAGGGTGCGCTATGTTAATCAGCAGCTTAACCCGCTGGGTAATACTCTGCCACCTGAGTGCTGCTACTCCATATTCGGTCACTACATATTCCACATCGGTACGGGGAGTACTGACTACCGTTCCCGCAGGTAAAAGCGGGACTATCCTGGAATGGCGCTGCCCTGCCCGGTCTACAAAACAGGAATTTAGGGCCAGAATGCTTTTTCCTCCCGGCGATATGCTCGCCCCGCGCACGAAATCTCCCTGTCCTCCAGTGCCGCTGTATTGATAAGTTCCAATTGATTCAGAAGCAGCCTGTCCGGTCAAATCCATCATCAGGGTGTTGTTGACCGAGACCAGATTATGGTTCTGAGCGATAACCTGCGGGTCATTTATGAAATCGATTTCATAAAAACAAAAATCCTCATTGTGGTCAACAAATTCCCACAGGGTTTTATCCCCCACGCAAAAACAACCCAGGGTTTTACGAGGATGGAAGCTTTTGCGGGCACCATTGATAACGCCCAATTTCATCAGTTCCGCCGCCGAATTGGATATTACTTCGGTATGCAGTCCCAGATCTTTTTTGTCTTTCAGGAAATGTCCTACCGCATTGGCCAGTCCCCCCAGCCCCAGTTGGATAGTGCTGCCGTCCGGTATCATCTCCGCTATGTAATGAGCAATCATGGTTTCATTTTCCGTAATTGCTATATCTTTTACCTCTTCCAAGGCAAAAGGGTTCTCAATAATATAATCGACTTCTGAAACATGAACCTTGAGGTCCTCCCCGCAGAGCCAGGGCAGATTGGGATTGACTTCCGCGATCACAGTCGCTGCAGCTTCGAAGGCCTTGCGATGGGATAAGCCCGCATAGCAGGAACGATTCATATATCCCTGCTCATCAGGAGGAGTTACGGCGTGGGCGGTAATATTGGGCTGCCGCCTATACAGCCACTCTCCTATATTATGGAGATGCACTGGAACATAAGTCGCCAACCCATCCTGAATGCAAGCTCTTTCAGTAGGGCCAACAAAGGCTGTTTCGATATGAATATTATCCTTGAATTCCGCTTGCATGAATTCGAAAGGGCTAAGTGTAAAACCCTGCAGCAGGGTAACATCATGAAGATCTTTTACTCTCCGGCCCAATGCCTCAGCAAAGCCTCTTGGAATGGAACTGCCCCCCGCCATGGAAATAACGTCATGATCCATTATCAGACTGGCAGCTTGCTCTGCGGAACAGATCTTTTTTCGATAGTCATCCTGCCAGGAATCGAGCCTGGCATTGGATGACTGCCTGTAAGTATGCATGTAAATCCCCCATTTTCTAAATATCTCTCTAATCAATTCAATTTAAACATCCGATGAGATTGCGGAGCAGTTTCAACACAATTTGATCATTCCCTAAGGGAACTAATATAAGTGGTCCCCGTAGGGGGCAATACACCGTTGCAACGTGGCGGGGGATTGGAACCCGCCGCCTGTTTGCTTAATAGGAACCCAACCGCTCAGCTGAGGACATCTTTTCGCCTCGTTATATGAATGTCCTTAACTATTATAATGTTACTAAATTCACAACGCTATATTTTACCATACTTTAATTTTATCCGATCAGAATTTGGACCGTGTTAGCTTTGGATTAAAAAAGAGAGGTATTGGTTGAAATAATCTAGACATGCGGGTATAATATTTGTTGTATGTTTTTTAATGCGGATGTGGCGGAATTGGCAGACGCACCAGACTTAGGATCTGGCGCTGCGAGGCGTGGGGGTTCGAGTCCCTTCATCCGCACCATAAGAAAAGAAGAGGGTTTCGACCCTCTTTATTTTTTATTCTAATATGCGTTTTTGTATCCAGTTTGAAAAGATAATTCGATGCGCGGGCAGATAAGCGCAGATTATAAATCGGCTCTTTTTCGATGCTCATCAAAATCCACCCATTGTCCTTTAGCAACTTCCTTTGAAGCTAATTCTATTTCAAGAAGATCGTCATCAGTAAAATCATCGTTAATATTTATAATATTATCGGTAATAAGTATTCGTACAAGTTCTCTCTTTTCACCTGGACTTAGGCTACGAACCTGCGCAATTAATCTTTCAACTGCAGTAGTCACTGCTCATACACATCTATTCATTGATTACTCAACTTTGGCAATTGACCGGTTAATGCGGCAAGAAAACGATTGCTTTGCAATTCCATCTTTGCTATGAAGACAAAAACGGCAAATGAGGTTCAAACCTGTCATTGCGAGCGCAGCGCGGCAATCTTCTTCCCTCGCAGGTACAACAGTACCTCGCCCCCCGTTCAATGCCGCGTAATATTCCGTTTTCGTTTATTGTGGTGCAGCTTTGCTGCATGACTAATTGCGAGCGAAGCGTGGCAATCTTCGCCAGTCATTGCCGCATAAATGAAAAATGCTGTGTCCGCGGGGGGAAGATTGCCGCGTCGCTTAGGCTCCTCGCAATGACAGAATCGCGGGTTCTCATAGCAATGACAAGCACACTAGTTTCATGGCAATAACATTTCAACAGTTACCGTACGGTATCGTATTGTAGTCAACTGCGAAAGTTGAGTTGATTATATTTAACTTATCATTCTTATTATTATAACACTACTCCAACAGGCTTGGTATTTATTACCTTTATCTTTAAACCCGAAAGATTTAACCCTAGCTAATACCTTCGCAAATAGGATAGAATATACTCTTGCACCTCGCTGGCCGGTGAATAGATGCCAAAATGCCCTTCACAGAGGATGTCAGGCTTCAGGTCCAGCAGTTTTTGCATGGATTGTCGCCAGTCGTTCATGTCCGAGCCCCATTCCTTATTGAAGGGTCCGTGGATGTCCTGTCCAAACAGCACCCGCTTGCCGTCAATATCACAATAAACTGAGATACCACCCCGGGTATGGCCAGGAGTGTGTACACAGACCAGTTCCACTCCTCCAACCTTAACTTTTTCTATTTCCTGTTTAAGAATCCGGTCTACCTTTACTTTCTGGTATTCCACCCGGTACCAGGATGCGGCCGTAAGCTGGGGCAGTCCTTCTGCAATCGCCGGCAGTTCCAGATGATGGGCTACAATTTGGGCTTGCAAGCGATCCCGCATCTTTTTCAAGCCCCCAATGTGATCGATATGACCATGGGTAGCAATAATAGTCTTGATGGAATCAATGTCTATTCCGCATTTTTGTATATTGTCCAAGATTAAGTCTGCACTCTTTCCTGCCCCCGCATCGATTAAAACAGATTCTTCAGCACCCTGAACCAAATAAACACAACAGTCTTCGGGATAAGAGAGCCCGTTTCCCCCTACCTGGTAAACCCCGGCACATACTTCAATTATTTTAGCCATAATTGCCTCCTCCTCAAATTGTTTTAGCATCGGAAGAAACTGCGGAGCAGTTTCAACGCAATTCAATCATTGCAATTTAATCATTCCCGAAGGGAATCAATATAAGTGGTCCCCGTAGGGGGCAACACACCGTTGCAACGAGGCGAGGGATTGGAACCCGCCGCCTGTTTGCTTAATAGGAACCCAACCGCTTGGCGGGGGACATCTTTTAGCCTCGTTATACTTATATTAGCCTATATTTTCCTATTTAGTAAGGTAGTTAAGATAAGCCCATTTTAACTGTCTGGAGATTGAAAGGTTTCGGATAGCATTGCGTAAAAAGTAATAAAGATAGTGAAGGAGGAAGAACATGTTTTCATCAAATAAGAAAAGTGCTTGGATAGCTTGTGCGGCAACCGCTGCAATGTTGATCCTATTTGTATCTAACCTGGCTATAGGCTTGGCTAATGTTGATACCGGCAACACAGCAAAGAAAAAAGCGGTAACCCCTTTGCCGCTGGTGGGCAGTATGGAAAACCTCAAGAAACTTCTCAGCCAGGCGGAAGGGTCAAATTATGCTGTTGATGAAATGGCTCCCATGCTGATGAAACAGGCCGCAGGCAACCTCGAAGTGCGGGAATCAGCCAAATCGGCTTCTACGGCAAGCAATGACAGTGCTGGTTCTTACTCTCAGACCAATGTGCAGGTGCAGGGCGTTGATGAGGCTGATATCGTCAAAACCGACGGGGAATATATCTATCAGGTGAACAAGCAGCAAATTATCATCGTTAAAGCCCGCCCGGCAGATGAAATGAAGGTTATCAGCAGGATGAGTTTTGAAGATCAGGATTTCTCTCCAACTGAGCTTTATCTGGACAGCAAGTACCTGGTAGTTGTGGGCCGTTCTTCTTTGCTACAGCCCAATACCTTGCCGGAAAATTCCAAAAAGCTGAGCTATCCACCTGCTTACCGGCAGCAGTCAACCTGCCGGGTCCTGGTATATGACATTACTAATAAAGCAGAAATTAAAAAAACCAGGGAAATTGAGCTGGAAGGCAATTATCTTTCCTCCCGTAAAATAGGCTCGGCGGTATATCTGGTCAGCAATCGTTTCATCTCCTACTACAGTATACAGAATCAGGATTTTACCCTGCCCGCCTATCGCGACAGTGCTATTGGCACCGCCTATAATACGATAGATTGCAATAGTATCTCCTATTTCCCGGACGATATCTATCCGGCCTTGATCATTACGGCCGGCTTTGATGTGGCAAAACA
>JAQUXM010000123.1 GCA_028692415.1 Syntrophomonadaceae bacterium
TATGTATTTCAACAACATTCTTAATATTTCGTTCCCCCTTTTACCTCTCCGCTTATTAATGTACCAAATAATAATACTAAATTGGATAAAATTTCTTACACTGTTTGCCTGGGGTATAGATATTTTTATTAATGGTCTTCTTTTTAGGCTATAAATAACGGGTGCAAGCGCATTGAATCCACGATAAAAAAGGAGTACAATGTGCTTGGTCAAATATCTTGATTGGGTTCACCGCTCCTAAGTGAACCAGCGTAATTGCGGGAGGATATGTGTTAGTGTTGAATTCCTGGCTGGCGATTGCTGTCTTTGTATTAGCTTACTTTTTCATTATCCTGGAAAAAGTTCACCGGGGTGTTGTGGTATGGGTGGCTGCTTCCCTGGTCATTGCCCTGGGAGTTATAAACCAGGAAAAGGCCATTGAATCGGTTGATTTTAATACTCTTTTGTTGTTAATAGGAATGATGGTTATTGTTGGCATAACCCGCAAAAGCGGGGTGTTTGAATACATGGCGATCAAGTCGGCCAAGCTGGTACAGGGCAAGCCGATTTATCTCCTGGCGGTTTTGGCTATAGTCACGGCTGTAGCATCAGCCTTGCTGGATAATGTAACAACTGTGCTTTTGATGGTACCCGTAACCTACGCTTTAACCGACCGGCTGGAAATATCGCCAATTCCTTTCCTGCTTACGGAAATACTCGCATCAAATATTGGCGGGACTGCTACCCTGATTGGGGACCCGCCCAATATTATGATAGGCAGCGCAACGGGTTTGGGATTCATGGATTTTGTCGTCAATCTGGCTTTGCCTTGTCTTTTTATCCTGCTAATTACCATCGCATGTTTGGCTTTTATTTACCGCAAGGATTTAAAGGCAGATGATGATAAGATTCAGAGAATTATGGTATTAAATGAAAAAGAGTTTATCAAAGAATGGGCTATTTTAAAAAAATCACTACTGGTACTGGCTCTGACCATACTGGGATTTCTTCTTCATCAGACGTTGGAACTTGAGTCGGCTACCATTGCCCTGCTGGGGGCCGGCATGCTTTTGCTTATAACCCGCGTAGAAATTGAGGAAGCCTTGTTAAATGTGGAATGGCCGACTATATTCTTCTTTGGCGGTTTGTTTATCCTGGTAGGAGCGTTGAAGGTTAACGGGGTAATAGATTTTATTGCCCGGGAATCCCTGCAAATTACCGGCAATAGCCTGTTGACCACTGGCATGCTGGTTTTATGGCTGTCTGCTATTGCCTCAGCTTTCATTGACAATATTCCCTTTGTAGCAACTATGATTCCCCTCCTGCAGAGTATTGCGAGCCTTACCCATATGCCGATGGAGTCCATCTGGTGGGCCTTGTCATTAGGTGCCTGCCTGGGCGGCAACGGGACCCTAATCGGGGCCTCGGCCAATGTGATTGTAGCGGGAATGTCGGAGAGGTATAACACCCCGATCAGTTTCATGTACTACCTTAAAATTGGTTTTCCCCTCATGCTGCTTTCCATCATTATCGCCAACGCCTATCTTTACTGGTTTTTCTGGAGCTAAAGATTCGACCTGTCTTCAAGTACTGCTTTTTGATAATTTCAGTTCACTATGCGCCGAAAGGCGCTATTTTATTCCATAAGTCCCAAAATAAAATGAGAAATAATAACTAAAATATTAGAAAAATATTATATTTTCAGGAGGAATATCGGATTCATAGCTAGAAGTAAATGAATAAACAAAATAGCTACTATAACAAAATATTATAGCGGCAGAGGGAGGGTATGTAATTGGATAGGACAAAATGGTTTATGCTGGTGACTGGTTTGGCGATAGGAGCGATCGCAGTCATACTCGTCAAACTGGGCAACCCGCCGAATATGGGCTTTTGCATCGCCTGTTTCGAGCGGGACATTGCGGGGGCGATAGGTTTGCACCGGGCTGATGTGGTGCAGTATATGCGTCCTGAAATTATTGGTATGGTCTTGGGGGCGATGTTCACCTCGCTTTTTGCAGGCGAATTCAAATCCCGGGGAGGATCAGCGACTTTTGTGCGTTTTATCATGGGTGTATTCATGATGATCGGGGCTCTAGTATTTCTGGGCTGTCCCTTGCGTGATGTGCTGCGGATGGCCGGAGGGGACTACAATGCGGTAGTCGGATTTATAGGGTTTATTTTTGGGGTTGGCACCGGGGTCTTCTTCTTGAAAAGAGGCTTTAATCTGGGCCGGGCGGAATATAGTCATTCCCAGGCTGGTGCCTATGTATTGCCGGTAATTATGGCATTTTTCTTCTTCTTATTACTCAAGGGCACGATCTTTAATCCCCAGGCTGGCGGTCCGTTATTCTTTAGTGCCAAAGGACCGGGCAGTATGTTTGCTCCTCTGGCCTTCAGTCTGGCGGCTGGCCTGTTGGTCGGATTTCTGGCCCAGCGCACTCGCCTCTGCCTGAGCGGAGGAATCAGAGATTTTCTCTTGATCCAGGATAACACATTGTTATTGGGCTTTATAGGTATCTTTATTGGAGCTTTGCTGTTAAATATATATTTCGGATTCTTTAAGCCGGGCTTTGCTCCGCAGCCTGTAGCCCATCCTCAACATATCTGGAATTTCCTCGGTCTTTACCTGGTGGGTATGACCGCTACTTTGTTGGGTGGCTGCCCTTTACGGCAGTTGATTCTATCAGGCGAAGGAGACACCGATGCAGCATCGGTTGTGGTAGGTATGATTGTGGGTGCTGCTGTTTGTCATAATTTTGCCATCGCCGCAGGAGCGATGAAAGCGGCGGCGGCTGGAGCCCCCGCAGTTGCTGGCGGTCCGGGAATATACGGGCAGATCGCCTGTGTGGTTGGCATCGTGGTGATAGCCTTGCTGGGCTTCATGTTTAAGGAAGAATAGGAGGATTAGCATGGAAAAGGTTGATGTGAGGGGATTGAGCTGTCCCATGCCGGTGATTCGGACCAAGAAAGCTATTGATCAGGGTGCCAAGGAGTTGTTAGTGGTGGGAAGCAGCAGCGTATCCCGGGAAAATGTCAATAAACTGGCAGCATCCTGCGGGTATCAAGTCAATTTGATTAAGAATGAAGAGAGCAACTGGGAGATGGAATTGAAAAAATAGAAGGTTAATACAAATCAAATAAAAAGAAATTCTATAACCGGGACTAGCCATCCCGGTTTTTTGCACAATTTTAATATTTTCTTGACAGGCAAGATCATGAGGCATAAAGTTATATATGAACAGTTGTTCATAAATAATAAATAACGAGGTGAAATTATGAATAGGGAATTTGAGGATCGCTGTGAAGTTCATTATATTCACGAGGACAACGTCAGAGAAGTACAGACGGCAATGTTGGAGCAGGAAACAATTCTTTCCCTGGCGGAGCTTTTCAAAACCATGGGCGATGCGACCCGCTTGAAGCTGATCTTCGCTTTGATGAAAAAAGAGTTGTGTGTATGTGATCTGGCTGCGGTTATTGGGGTTTCCGAATCGGCCGTGTCGCACCAGTTGAGAGTATTGCGCAACCAGAAGCTGGTCAAGTTTCGCCGTCAGGGCAAGGTAATGTATTACACCCTCGCTGATGAACATGTGCGCATGCTTTTTGACCAGGGTTTGGAGCATGTCTGCGAATAGTCCGGGATGCGGTGTTTTTCTGGAGTAAGAACTGAAGTTTTGTGCATAATGAACTCGCAAATAAAGGCGGAATTAATTCGGGAGGTGATTTTGTTGGCCGGAATGGCAATTAAGATCGATGATATTAAAAATAATCGCAATAAAGTATACAATAATGATCCCCAGGAATTCAAAGCCTCGGTTGTTAGACTGGAAGGTTTGGATTGTGCCAATTGTGCAGCCAAACTGGAGAAAAGGGTAAATTCCATGCCCGGAGTAGAGCAAACTTCGGTAAATTATGGGGCTTCAAAAATGAAAATCAAGCACCGCATTCCTTTAAATGATATCTTAAAAGTTGTAGAAGACCTGGGCTATCAGGGGAAAGAAGAGAGTGCGGAGGCAGTTCTGCCTCCGCCTGTGAATTTCTGGACCAGCAACAAGTTCGGCCTGTCAACCTTGATGGCCGGAGGCCTGCTCTTATTGGGATTGGTCCTGCAGGTCTTTGGGGCATCGGTACTGTGGCGCAATTCTGCTTATATCTTAGCCATTATACTAGGTGGGTACTTGCCCGCCCGGGCAGGAATCATCATGTTGATAAAAGCCCGTGAGCTAGATATGAATTTCCTTATGAGTATAGCTGCGGTGGGTGCAGCAGCCATAGGAGAGTTTACCGAGGGCGCGGTGGTGGTGTTTCTATTCGCTTTGGGCAATGCTTTACAGGCGCGTACCATGGATAAGACCAGAAACGCCATTCGTTCATTAATGGAGCTGGCGCCGCAGCAAGCCTTGGTGCGCCGCAATGGAATTGAAACGACTATCAATGTACAGAAGATCCATAAAGGTGATATCGTTATTGTTCGTCCCGGCGAGCGGATTGCTATGGACGGGATAGTGGTCAGGGGAGCATCGGCGGTGGATCAAGCGGCAATTACCGGTGAGTCAATCCCGGTGGATAAAAGTAGTGGCGATCATGTTTATGCCGGAACAATGAACGCTTATGGCGCATTGGAAATCGAAGTTGAAAAACTGGTTAAGGATAACACCATTGCACGAATTATTAACATGGTGGAAGAAGCTCAGGGGCAGAAAGCTCCATCCCAGCAGTTTGTTGACCGTTTTGCGCGCTGGTACACACCGCTGGTGATAATGGCGGCGGTTTTGGTAGCCGCTTTGCCCCCGCTTTTGCTGCAGCAGCCTGCGGGCAAGTGGTTTTATGAGGCTCTGGCCATGCTTTTGGTGGCTTGTCCCTGCGCATTGATAATTTCCACCCCGGTTTCGATTGTTTCCGCGCTGGGAACTGCGGCGCGGCAGGGAGTTTTAATCAAGGGTGGGATTTATCTGGAAGAGAGCGGTGCAATTAAAGTTGTGGCATTTGACAAAACCGGCACTCTTACTATCGGGAAACCCCGGGTTAACGGAATTTATCCTTGCAATACTTATGACCAAGATACAATACTGCGACTGGCTTCAGCGATTGAATCCCGCTCGGAACATCCCCTGGCTGCAGCCATCGTAAACAACAGCCGTGAGCAAGGCCTGTCATTACCGGAAGTTCAAAACTTCCGGGCGGTTCCTGGCAAGGGTGCCTATGCTGAAATAAACGGGCAAAGCTTATACTGTGGCAACACGCGCTTCCTGACCGAACAGAACCTTAGTATAGGTTCGCAAGCAGAACTGATCAGCAGTTTGGAGTCGGCCGGCAATACTACAATACTGTTGGCTGATGAAAATCAAATTCTCGGTATTATAGCTCTATCGGACCGTCTGCGGGAGAACTGCGAGGAGTCGGTTACCCAATTAAACAAGCTGGGGATTTATGATACGGTAATTTTAAGCGGTGATAATGAAAGAGTTGCCCGGGCTATATCAGCGCAGGCAGGAGTCGATAACTACCGGGCAGAGTTGCTGCCGGAAGACAAAGTCAAGGTAATAAAGGATTTGCTGGCCCAACATGGTAAAGTCGCCATGGTGGGAGATGGAGTAAATGACGCTCCGGCTCTGGCCATATCGACCGTGGGAATTGCGATGGGGGTGGCCGGCAGCGATGCGGCTCTGGAGACGGCCGACATCGCCTTGATGGCTGATGATCTTTCCAAACTGGCTTATACTATCGAGCTGGGCCGTAAGACTATAAGAATCATCCGCCAGAATATAGCTCTTTCCTTAATAATTAAAACCGCTATTCTTTTACTGGTTATTCCGGGTTGGCTTACGCTCTGGCTGGCGGTTGTCGGGGATATGGGAACTTCACTCCTGGTAACCTTCAACGGAATGCGCTTGAGCCGTTTTAAAACGGCATGAGAAGTCAGGGGTAAGGGGAGTGACAAGGGGACGCTGACAAGGGGACGGTTAACCGTCCCCTTGTCATCTCAGCGTCTCAGCACCCCTTGTCAGCGTCCCCTTGTCACTCCCCTTGTCAGCAGCCCTCAGCTCTCCAGCTTCTTTTCGATTTCTCGAAGCAGAGCCGTGGCACCTAGCTTGCTCAGGTGGGCTTCATCGCTGTAGTTGCGGTAGTCATTGGAAAAATCGAGGTATTCTTCACTGTTGAAATCCCAGACGATATCACCCGGCGCGAAGAGGGAGTTCATTTTAGCCTGGTAGTCAAGGTAGTGTTGCTGGCGCAGCAAGTAAAGTTCGTGAGGACGGGGAAAGTAAAACGCGTATACCTGCAGCTTGTTTTTGTGAGCAGCAGCGATAATCTGCCGGATATCCTCAAAAGCCTCGGGATTAATTTCAATCTTTTGTTTGCTGGATGCTTTTTGAGCAGCATCCTTGATATAGGGTCGGGCATCTTTATTAGGTTTTTCGAGGGTGAAATCAAAACAGCCGTATGAATTAAAATAGTCAGGTGTAAAACCAGCCTTGACCATGAACTGGTTATAGTACAGCCTGATGGTATCCACCGAACCCAAAGAACCCCGGTATTCACGGGGGTCGATGTGGGAGGTTTTTTTGCCGGAGTCTTTGGTGAAATAAGGGTCCAGGCAGAGGATTAAGAACTTAACTTCGCTGTCCTGCTGCCGGAGGGCATTCTCCACGAGCAGGCGCAGCTCGGTGGCATTGCCTCCATAAATAGATGCGTTATATATCTTGTAATCCTTGATCAATTCCGGGTTAAGGTTGTCGGTTAAAGAAGGCCCCACAATAATGCCCTCAAAGTTTTCCGGGATGTAGCGGTAGGAAAACAGGTATTTGGGCAGGCGCTCCTGCTGGCCGTAGATTTTCAAAGGCTTGGCTTTATACCCGAACAGACCGTAATCGTTGCGGCAGTAGTTGAACAGGGCAAAACTAAGCAAAATAATGGCCGATAACGATAGCGAAAGGTAAAAAAAGCGTTTAGAAGTCATTATAGATAAACCCCTTTGGTGTAATTGAATTCATATAAAGCATGGAGACTGCGATCAAAAACAGCAAGACCAGCAGCTTGTCCCGGCTGGGGACAAAATTATGGCTGTAATAGTTGGTGTTGCGGGGCCAGGTGATAAATACAACTGCCACCAGCACAATTAATATGATCAGTGCCTGATCGCCGGCCAGGATGGCGGCATAGGCTTTAAAACCCAGCAATTCGGTGCGGCCAAACATGGCAGCCAGAACATATACGGCGTCCTTCCATTCTTCAGCCCGGAAAAACACCCAGGCAATATTCACAAAATTGAAAGTGATAAACCAGGCCAGAAAAGTCGGGAGTTTAAAACTCATTTTGTTCCATAAACGGTAAAAGACCAGAGCCAGGCCGTGCAGGAACCCCCAGAAAATAAAGGTCCAGCCAGCACCGTGCCACATCCCGCTGATCAGGAAAGTTATCATGGTGTTTGCCAAAGCCCGGGCTTCACCCCGCCGGTTGCCGCCCAGCGGTATGTATATGTAATCGGTCAGAAAGCGGGTCAGACTAATGTGCCATTTTTTCCAAAAATCGCGGACATTCTTGGCCTGGTAGGGTGAATCGAAATTGAAAGGCAGGGAAATGTTGAACATCCAGGCGACCCCCAGCGCCATATCGGTGTAGCCGCTGAAATCAAAGTAGATCTGCAGGGTATAGGCCAGCGAGGCCGTCCATCCCTCCAGACAGCTTAGCGTTGCGGCCTGATCGAAGCCGCTGCCGGCAAACAAGGCCAGGGTGTCAGCTATCACCAGCTTTTTAAACAGACCAATAAAGAACAGGTACAGTCCACGGGAAAGATTGTCATAATCC
>JAQUXM010000124.1 GCA_028692415.1 Syntrophomonadaceae bacterium
TGGGTATTGTGGATGGCGAAATGACCAGAGTTGTCACCCGCCGCGGCAGTATTGAATTAAAGGCTAAAATAACCGATATCCTAACTGAAAATGTTATTTTTACTTTCTTCCATTTCAGTGAGGCCGCCGCAAATCGCCTGACCAATGCTGAAGCACTTGACCCGGTAGCGGGCATACCCGAATACAAGGTATCCGCCGCCCGTTTGGAAAAAATCTAATATTAGTCAAACAAACTAAATAGTCAACAATAAAGCCCGGGTGGAATAATCCATCCGGGCTTTAAACGCTAATTCTTAATTACTCTTAATATTTATTAGCTTTGGAGGACATTGGGGGAATATAGAGAATTACAAGACTAGAATAATAAAAATTGATTATATACTTGCAGTAATGAAAAGGAGAAATGCCTGATGCATACTATTCCTGCCAATGATTCTTATGAGCAAATGCTGCTTAGATTAGCTGGCATGGCTGAAACAAGCAGTCTTATAGAAGAGGAACTATTTATTAAATATAATGTTAAACGCGGACTTCGTGACCTGGATGGCAGGGGCGTGCTGGTTGGATTAACTGAAATCGGGGAGGTCCATTCATATATACTTGATGAGAATGAAATGGTACCTGTACCAGGCAGATTAATGTACCGGGGGATTGATATCAACGACATTGTAAATGGTTTTCTTGAAGATGATCGGTTTGGCTTTGAAGAAATTTGTTATTCATTGCTCTTTGGAGGGCTGCCGGATAAAAATCAATTGAATGATTTCAAGAAGCTTCTGGCTGATTATCAAAAACTGCCCGAATACTTTGCCCGGGACATGATATTGCGAGCACCCAGCAAAAACATTATGAACCTTTTGGCAAGAACCGTTCTGGCTCTCTATAGTTATGACGAAGATCCTGACAATATCTCGGTACAAAACGTATTAAAGCAATGCCTGCATTTGATTGCCTGGTTTCCATCGCTGGCAGTTTATGCATACCAGGCTTTTTCTCATTATTTTGATGATAACAGCCTGGTTTTACATAGTCCCCGTGCTGATTTGAGCATTGCTGAAAACATCCTGCATATGCTGCGGCTGGACAGTAATTATACCCGGCTGGAGGCGAGATTATTGGATCTGGCACTGGTATTGCATGCGGAACATGGTGGGGGCAATAACTCTTCCTTTGTCACTCATGTAGTTACCTCTTCCGGGACTGACACTTACGGGGTAATCGCGGCTGCTCTGGGAGCACTCAAAGGACCCCGGCATGGAGGGGCAAACCACAAGGTGGTGCAGATGTTTGAAGATATTAAGAAAAGCGTAAACAACTGGGAGGATGAAAGGGAAATAGAATCCTATTTGAGGAAATTATTGAATTGCGAGGTTTTCGACAAAGCCGGTTTGATCTACGGCATTGGACATGCGGTTTATTCGATATCTGATCCAAGAGCAGTAATTCTAAAAGAGCAGGCAGCAAAGCTGGCGGCAGAAAAGGGGATGGAGGAAGAGTTCAAGCTCTATGCCAGGGTGGAACGACTTGCCCCAAAAATTATTGCGAGTGAACGCAAAATATACAAAGGAGTCAGCGCCAATGTTGATTTCTATTCCGGCCTTGTATATAGAATGCTGGATATTCCCTGCGAGTTGTTTACCCCGCTTTTTGCGGTGGCCAGAATAGTAGGTTGGAGTGCTCATCGCATAGAAGAAATAGTTAATGACGGTAAAATTGTCCGGCCTGCTTATAAGAGCGTATCAAAACGGCAAATCTATGTTCCTATGAATGAGCGTTAAAGGTTTCGTTTTATTGGGAAACGCTATCCAATAAAGCATCATCATATTCTCCCAGGTACCAATCCGATGTGGCATCAGCACCTAAGACGGAACGTATGATCAGTTTTGCCTGCGGGTCAATTTTAGCCTGCAGGGCCTTTTCCACTTTGTTCACCTGTTCCGGGCCGAATGCCATTGGCGTACGTATTTTGGCTGCTATTAAGAGCATATCGCCTTTACGGCTATAGTTGAATTCCAGGAGATTTACTGCAGGCTCAATAGACTTCAATTCTTCTTTTAGGGTTTTCTCCAGCTCATTGTGAAAGCTCAGCTCCTCCTCACTTAGTTGAGGAGCCTCCTCATCATAGAGATAGCGGGTAGCATCAACATCCCTTGTAATTACCGAGCGGATGGTCAGGTGAATCGGCAGTTTTAAATTGTTCGTCAGATAGGACTCCAGAGCCGCAACCTGTTCAGGGGTTATGGCACTGGGGGTTCGGATTACCGCATTTAGATGGTTCACGCCATTTTCGACCACATTCTGTATATCGGCCAGACTGCTTCCAGGATAAGCTGATAAGCCTTGTTTTAAGAGGCCGGATGTATTTGACAGGAATAAGTTCTTTTTATTCTGCTCAAACCGCTGTGCCTTTTCATCCTCGGTAATGAAAACATAGCCGCTATTATCAGAATCACGGGAAATCATGGATCGAATGATTAGATGGATATCTTTGTCCACTTGTGCTTGAAGATTCTTTTCGATATGAGCTACCTTCTTTGAGTCAATTTCCTGCGGTGTCAAAACCTCAGCCATAACCTGCAGCTTTTTACCTGAGTACTGATAGCGGATATCAGATATACTGGCACCTGTATAGGCAGCTACCTGTTCCGTAATGGTTCTTTTTAGGGATTCTGACAAGGCACGATTAGCTGCAATTTGCTGCAGACTTTTGGTCATGAAGATGGCTACAAAAATCAGGATAGAGATACTTAACCAGAAGCGTCGAAAGAAAGCTCTAAAAGAAGCTATATCTTTATTGGGCAGTTCAACCAGGCGATAAAGCCAATAAATCATTGCTGCAGCCAGCTCAATGGCAATTAAATTAACAAAAAAGAGCAGAAAGGCTCCTCCGGCCAGGCTCCACTCTTGCAGTGCCAAACATATACCACAGGCTGCCAAAGGAGGAACCAGGGCAGTAGCTATGGCCACTCCCGGTAAAGCTGAACCGATTTTCTCATCCACAAGAGCATAGGCGCCAGCAAAACCGGAGAATAGAGCAATAATAATATCATAAATGTTGGGTTGCGTGCGGGATAGAATTTCCGGGGTTAAACCCAGGCGTATAGGGATTAAGCCAATAAGCACCGCTATAGTTATAACCATTATTATACCGATAAGTTCAGAAAAAATTGCGGTCTTGGTTAATCTCGTATCACCATTGGATACTCCAAGGCCTATGCCAAAGATTGGTCCCATTAGCGGGGCGACCAGCATGGCACCAATCACTACAGCGGTACTGCCTGCTAAAAGGCCAAAAGATGCAATTATAGTAGATAGTACCACCAATAAATAGAACGAAAAGGTCGGTTGCGACAACTGGCATATGGTTCTGTAAATACGAGCTTTATTTTCTTTGTCAATTTTTACGGTGCGACGGGGTCTAAAATGGAGAATTTTAGCAATTATATGATCTGTCAAAAAATCTTGCCTTTCATGCATAATAAAAATAAATTCTCCATTAATAGCATATATTCCTTCTCTTTAGCTGTAATAACTTGTTTTATCGTCTGGTTATTTAATCCAGTTTGTCAGAATTCTATACATATGATTCTCTATTTGTGGCTGCAGCAATTGAGCCTCAAGTAAAAAAGACCGTATAGAGTATAGCCAGGCCGTAGAATATCAAGGAAAGGCGGGCACCGCTTCTGCCTAGAAAAATATTGAATTCAAAGCGTTTATCCGCCATGATCATAGCCGGGATAAAACCGATATACAGAGCGGAACCGATACCGCCAGCGTAATTAAGGACCTTGACAAAAGCATTGCCAGGATTGGCACTGAGCAGCAAGTCGATTAACAATACCGGGACTAGAATTAAGGACAGACTGTGATAAGGTTTAAGCTTGAACTGTCTGGCCAAAGTCATACGTAAGGATATAGCCAAACCAAAAAACGAAGTGATAATGGCCAGTACGGTAAAAAGCTGACCGGCTATTGCCAGGATGGGACTGAGATGTTTTCCCAATCCCAGGGTAGCTACTCTGTTAATTTCGGACCCCATAACACCTGTACTTACCGTAAAAAATAACAGGTACAACAGTCCTACTGCAAAAATTGACCATCCCAGTACCTTGATGCCGGTCTCTCTTTTAACACCCATATAGTAAATTACACTGGGTATAACCAGATGGCCGGCAAAGGCGAAAATAATTACTCCGAAAGAACTGAAAATACGGGAAGGGTGGAAAGCCAGCAAATTGTCCAGCCTAACCTGGGGCAGGGAACGCAAAACTATCCATAGCAGGAGCATGGTAAGCAGCAGGGTAATAGTAGCATCAATCTTGTTGCTTTCTTTTAAATTGAGACTCAAAAAACCGGTAATAAAGGTGATAAATACTATGGCCCCGAGCCAGGCCGGAAGATGAAAGAGAGTAGAGACCATTTCTCCAATAGCCAGAGGATAGGCAATTAATGCCCCGTAGGTAGAGAAAAGAATGGCAGCCAGGCTAAGATAAGACATTCGCCATCCCAGGTAACGCTCAATTATGCTGTGCAGAGGCAATTGTTCCTGCTGATCATAAACCAGTACCCCAATCTGCACTGCGGAGAGATAGGCGAAAAAGCCGGCCAACAGCAGCAACAGACTGCCCAGCAAGAAGCCCCCCTGAGCCAGGGCAAAAGGCAAACCCAGAATGCCGGCACCGATGATGGTTCCTGCAAACAACAATCCACCGATTAACGGTTTTATAATATCCACCTGCTTTACTTATTGTTTACTTCAATTAATTTGTGCGGTATTTTAGTTTTCTATTTATCAATAAGAGATTGAAAATAAACCAATAGAGAAAAGAGCGTTGAAAGGAGTAACGGGTGCTGGCAAAGGTCCGGTTATGGAAATTGTACAAAAAACCGGAGGGTGTCTGTACCCTCCGGTATAAAAAACGAGATTGATATTCTACTGTTCGTGGTTGGTATAGCCTTTTTCCTTGGCCAGAAGGTCGAGGTAAATGGTCTCAATATTAGCGATGAACAGATCAGTAGTTTCTCCGCCGGGGCGCTCGTCATAGGTCTTCAAATAGCCTTTGCATTTATCACATACATAGAGACGGTAAGCATCATCGTTCTCTACAGTCAGGAAAGTAATGTCTCCGGGCCGGTCATGACCGCAGTGAACACAAAAGATGTAGCGGACTTTCCACTCGGCAAAACAACGGTCACAGAACATAAAACGCTGGCCGGTTTCAGTGCGCAATCGGCTGAAATGTGATTTGCTACCACATACCGGACAGGTGGCGGGGAAATCCCAGTAGAAATTATCGCTGACCAATTCTGCACCATAGGGTTCAGCAAACAAGCGTAAAAAAGGCCGCATGGCATGATCTATAACAAAGAAAAACAATTCGGCCGGTAAATCATTGCGAGTGGCTATTTCCTCGATGCTGGAATATTTAAGTTGAAGAAAAGAGCGGACTATATCTTCATAATCCAGTTTTTCAGCCTGCCTGGCAATAAGCTCCAGCCTGTCCTGGATTTCCGGGCGCTTATCTTTTAGAAAATCAAGCAAGCGCGATAAAACATCTTTAAAAGCATCAGCTTCAATGTGAGGGTTCAAATGGATTATAAATGGTTTTCTTTGATCGTTAAGGGCTCTAAGGATGTCTTTCTTTTCAGGTTGATAAACTTTCCTTAATTTTATCATTTCTTCATTCTGCCAGCTTTCGAGGTTCTTGAAAAAGTCTATATAACCGGCTGGCAGTTCAACAGGTATTTTATGCTCCAACAATTGTATCACCTCATACAGTATTTAATTTCTAACAGTATGCCCCAAATGCAGCAGCAAGTAAAGCAAAAGAAAAGAGGGGACAAACGCCCCCTCTTTATGAATCTTACAAAATACTATTCGGCTTCAGATTTGTCGCCATAGGTCTCTTTATACCAGATAGCATGATGGTGCTGCGCCCAGTCTGCTCTGACGGTGCCTTTCCACATGCCCCAGAACGATTCTCCGGAACCGGGATGGAAGGAACCCAGGTAAGCGTGCATACATACCATGCAGGTTGCCCCGACCATGGCTATATCATGAGTCCAGTAGGATACACGAACCAATCCTACCGGGAAGATAGCCGGGAACCACATGATATATCCGCTTAAAACCAGTAGGAACACACAGGTTGGTGTTACTATGGAGTTGCCTTTTTCACCGCCGTTGAATCTAGTCTGGGGCGGTACTTTAACCGGGAAACCCAGGAATTCCAGCGGGAAAATCATTATAAACTTAATGTCGTTCATGCCAAACCGTAAGAGATCCTTGATCCATTCGATGATTCCCTTGAAACCAAATACCATACCGATACCGATTACTAAGGTCATACCAACTGCGGATACGCGGTGTACCAGGCCTGCTCCGCGGTAACCGCCGAAGATAGCAGCCAGCCAGTTGACTCCATCCAGGAACAGTACCAGACCGGTAAAGAGACAGAGCAAGAAGGTTACGGTATGTCCCCAGTGCGAGAAACGGGCCAGCCAGTTAAATCTTTCGACTCTCGGGACGTCGTCTCTGTATTCGGGAATTAATGCCATTATTCATGCCCCCCTTCACCATGTTCTCCATGCCCGCCATTTTTACTGGCCAGCAGTCTGCTGGTTACAAAGCTGGTTGCGGAAGCAGTCAACATCAGCGGTATCAGCCAGCCAAAGTAAGGTTGAATCCAATCCTGCCAGAAGGTCACATTGCCGGAAACCTTGGGGTCGACCGGCAGGCCAAATTTGTCAGGAGTATCAGTTAACACATAGAGGTTATTGAGACCACCCAGTTCTATCTTTCCATAGATAGTAGCTCTGGGGAAGCCGTTGGCTCTTAAGAACTTGGCGCGAGCTTCGGCAACTTGAACTAATTCATCGCGATCGCCAAAGGTCAGGGCGCCTGAAGGACAGGTGCGGGCACAGGCCGGTTTAAGGCCTTCTTCCACCCGATCCGCGCACATGGTGCACTTGGTAATAACATCTTCGCGCTTGCGGTACTTGGGGATCTCAAACGGGCAAGCCGCTGCGCAATACTGGCAGCCTATGCACTTGTCCGGATCATGCAAAGTGGCCCCCCAGGATGTTTTGCTATAAGCTTGCCTGGGGCATACCTTCATACATTCGGCATCCCAGCAATGCATGCACTGTCTCTTGAAAAAATCCCACTTGACACCATCAACCGGATCTTCGGATTCGAAGAACTTGATTATGGTAAAAGTATCACCATTGGTATCATCATGAGTCTGATAATTTCCTTTAAAAGGTTCGATTACAGCCGGAAGCTGGTTCCAGTCCTTACAGGCTACCTGGCATCCGCGACAGGCTGTACATTTGCTAACATCGTAAAGGTTTGCTAAATTAGCCATCTGTTAAGCCCTCCTTATGTCGCATAGCCATGCTTTGTATTCGGGAATCATAGTATTGGCATCACCTACATGAGGTGTAAGCCAGTTAGCGCTATCACCAGTAGCAAAACCTTTGAAACCATACTGCCATAAGAGGCCGATTTCATGAACCGTTTTACCGTTGATCTGGAACGGTTTGAACCGCTTGGTAACACAGGCGACTGCCTTAACATCTCCACGGGTATTGGAGATAATTACATCATGACCGTTCTTGATGCCTTTTTCCCGGGCCAGTTCTTCACTGAGTTCCACAAACATGTTGGGCATTAACTCAGCCAGCCAGGGAAGGTTACGGGTTAATGCGCCGGTCTGCCAGTGCTCGACTACCCGGTAGGTAGTACCGATAATCGGATACTGCTCAATTTTAC
>JAQUXM010000125.1 GCA_028692415.1 Syntrophomonadaceae bacterium
GCCCCACACTGGTATCACTTTACCAATTTGATATCACTGCCCCGGGTGATGCAGGGAGTCGAGGTACTGAGAGGAGTAGAGGCCAATATTCTGAATCTGGATGGTAATGTTGATATGCCTGAAACGGTGCTTTCTGATTATCTGGACATCGTTCTGGCCGGGTTCCACGATGAAACCGGATATACCGGAAAAGGGGTAGAAGAAAACACCCAGGCTATGATTGCGGCCATAAGAAATCCTTATGTTCATATCATCACCCATCCCGGCAATCCCAAATATCCTGTAAATGTAGAACAGGTAATCCTGGCCGCCAAGCAATACAACAAGGCAATAGAACTGAACAACAGTTCTTTTGTAGTCCGGCCTGGCAGTCAGCCTTTATGCAGCCAGTTTGCCAAAATGGCCAAGAAGCATAACATTCTGGTAAGCATCAACAGCGACGCCCACATTTGCTACAATGTCGGAGAAAATGCCAAAGCAATGGATCTGGCGTTGAATGCAGGTATCCGCAGCAGCCAAATCCTCAATACTTCCGCCCGCAAAATTACCGAATATCTAAACTGGCATAGGCAACAAGTTAAGCCGGTATTACAGGCGCAATGACAGAAATCCTTCCCTTCTAAATCCCCTGCCCTACTTTCCTCTTACGGAAACTCCTCTATCTTCACGCTAAAAGCATTGAGCACACCGTTAGAACTTCCTTACATAATAAAAAGATTTTTATTGAATATTTTCTTAAACTCATCAAAATGCTGAAGGGCATCATAAATCTCCAACTCCGCATTATCTATACTGATAGTCTTGATGATTACATCATCACCACGTATATCAACTTTTAAATCATTAACGATGCCGCTCATGGATCGGTCCAGGCTGCGGGCCAGGCGAAGCATCACGCCCATTTGACGGATAATGAGCAAATCGCGGCTCTGCAGCAGCGGCGCAAATCCGGATATTTGCACCGGAGTTTTCTTGTCATGATAAGCCGCAACACAGGCACTTAAAACCAGTTCCCGGTGGCTCAAACCGTTGATTTCCAGATTGAGCATGGTGTAAAAAATATGTTCGTTTTGCTGGTAATAGTTGATGACGATCCCGCAGTCATGGAGCATGGCAGCGGTTTTTATGACCTGCGAGAGATCCTCCTCGGGGCTGCAAATCTCCTGCAGCTGTTCGAAAAGTGAGGAAGCCAGCCGATAGACGGTAGAGGCATGTTGATAATCCAAACTGTAATTCTTGATGTTATTGTTAATTGAGCAATCCAAGACATCCCGCGAAAAATCATGATTACGGTGAATATAATCGTAAATTATTCCTTCCCGCAAACCGTAGCCGCTGATCCGAATTTCCGGGATATCGCAATATTCCAGCAAAGTATTGACCATAAACGTAGCTCCGGCGATGATGTCGGCACGGTCTCGGGACAGACCCTTAATGCGCTGTCTCTGCTTGGCGGATTTATTTTTGATATGATTGTAGATTTTCTGAACATCTGCAGCTTCGAACCGGTAGTTGTGAGGAAGATCCAGCGGGTAGTTTTTCAGGCGGCGGTCGACTCGGCCAATGTTACGGAAGCTGCCGCCTATCCCTATCAGAACAGGGCTGCCGCTTTCCTTCAGCCATGGAATGCGAGCAAAGCTTTCAAACAACTTATTCTGCAAAGAATCTTCCTGTAGTTGGCTTATCCGATCATGCAGACCGAATAACTGGGCCAAATTGATAGCTCCTAAAGGAAAAGAAGTCATTTCGACCGCTTGCCGGTCCTTAACCCATACGATTTCAGTGCTTCCCCCACCAATGTCCATCAGCAAAGCGTCTTCCACTTTCATGCCGTTGACCACTCCCAGGTAGTCGTAAAAGGCTTCCTCCCGACCGGAAAGCACCCGCACCTCAAAGCCCGTCTCCTCCTTGATGCGGGCAAGGAATTCGTCGCGGTTCAAAGCCCGACGCACGGCATCGGTAGCGACCACAATTATTTCATCCGGTTCAACCACCCTGCAGAGGCGGCGGAACATGGTCATGATTTTTACCGCCATGTCGGCCCGCTGCGGCTTTATGGTTAGCTCCGGGCAAAAATCCCGGGCTAGCCGGGCTGATTCTTTTAAATCGTGAACTATCTTGTAATTCCCCTCCCGGCCAATATGAACTAATACCAGGCGGATGGAATTGGAACCCATATCAATGATGGCTAATTTTTTCAAATTAAAACCTCCGAAAGAAAATGCTGCAGCCTTATTCCTAAATATATCATACCGAGCTTCCCAACGGCCAATTTCGTTGCTTATAAGCATTAAGCATATGTAAAAGCATTGTAAAAATTGTCTATATCCATGCCAGAGCCCATTGTCTGAATATATAATGATATTTATACCACCAGTTCAACAAGAAATGACAAAATACGATGTAACCGTTTAGAATATCAGCCGAATGGAGAAAGCACAAATGAAAAAGGGATTTCCTAAAATCGTAGCGGCGATCGATGTTGGCTCCAATTTCCTGCGGATGATGATCGCTGAAATTAGCAAGGAAGGCAAAATAGTACCTCTGGACGATGTTTTTAAACCGACCCGGATCGGACGGGATACTTTCGCAAGCGGCGAAATCAGCCTGCAATCGGTACGTGAATTATGTGATACTCTGAAAGGTTTCAGGCGTCTGATGAGCGACTATCATATCAAGGAATACCGTGCCCTGGCTACTTCCGGTATCCGCGAAGCCTACAACCGCCTCTATGTCCTGGAACAAATTCGCGTGCGGGCCAATCTTGATGTCGAGGTCATCAATAATGCGGAAGAGCGTTTTATAATGCTCAAAGCCTTACGGGACGGTCTTTCTGACGTTCCCCAAATGCGCCAGGAGGGTATACTGGTGGTCAATATCGGTATGGGCGCTTTGGAAGCAAGCATTTACAATCAGGGGGCTCTGCAATTTTCCGAGCATATAAAAGCAGGTTCCTTGCGGCTGCGAGAAATTCTGGCTGATCTCGAACGTTCCACCCTGGATTTTCCCAGTATTGTGGAAGAATTCGTAGAAAGCAAGATCTACCTGCTGGAGCCGGTTATTAAGCCGATGAACATTAAAAATGTTATCGGATTGGGAGGAGAGCTGAATTCCATACTGAGCCTGTGTCAGCAGGAGCAGCTCAGCAAGGAGGAAAAATATCTGCCTGCCCAGGCTTTGCACCGCCTATATACTAAAATCCGCTCCATGACGATTGAGCAGCTCATAGCAGGGTATAATTTACACCGTAATGAAGCTGAAATTCTTTTACCTTCATTAATTATTTTTAAGCGTTTTCTGGAGTTTACCGCGGCCAAGGGCATTCATGTGCCAATGATTGCTTTACGCCATGGAATCCTAGCTGATATGGTAGATGATTGGTTTGATACCCAGCGTAAGTATGATTTTGCCGGGGATATCATCAGTTCAGTTTGGTACATAGGACGAAAATTTAAGCTGGATGAAAATCATGCCGCTCATGTAGCCAACCTGGCTCTTTCTATTTTTGATCAGACCAGGATGTTTCATAAACTGGGAGTGCGGGAAAGGATGTATTTGCAGGTTGCAGCGATACTGCATGATATAGGGAAATTTATCAACTTGACTCAACACGAAAAACATGCCAGCAACATCATCCGTTACCAGGAAATAATTGGCCTCTCCAAGAGGGATTTGAATATTATTGCAAATATAAGCCGGTATCACAGTGAAAAGGTTCCAACATTCAATGATTCCCGTTTCCGGATTTTAAAGGATGATGACAAAACCATGGTAAGCAAGCTCGCTGCAATATTGAAATTGGCCGATGCCATGGATATCACCCATAAGCAAAAAATCAAGATGGTCCAGGTTTCAAACTCCAGAGGCCGGCTGGAATTTCACTTTTTCAACTCTGAAGAAGTACTGCTTGAGGCCTGGAACTTCGAGAGCCATTGCGATTTTTTTGAAGAAGTCATGGGCATTCGCCCGCTAATAAAATATAACGAGGCGAAAAGATGTCCCCTGCTTCTTTAAGCGGGGGGCTATTAATAAAACAAACGGCGGGTTCTAATCCCCTGCCTCGTTGCAGCGATGTGTTGAAACTGCTCCGCAGTTTCTTATTATGCTTAAAAGGATGATAAGACATGCCAAAATCCACTAAAAAGAAAAACATTGACAATAATTTATTTATTAATCGTGAATTAGGCTCCCTGGAATTCAACAAAAGAGTATTGGAAGAAGCTTACGACCCCTCCAATCCTCTTTTGGAAAGAGCGCGTTTTGTTTCCATCGTGAGTGCCAATCTGGATGAATTCACCATGGTTCGGGTAGCTGCGGTTTGGGATCAGGTACTGGCTGATCTGGGCGAGACCGATGAAGCCGGTTTTACTCCCCGGCAGCTCTTGGAGGAACTGTCCCAGCGAATGCATGCGATGATGGATGACCTTTACAGTTGTTTTGAGCGTTCCCTTAAGCCAGCCTTAAAAAGAGAGAACTTGATCATGGCCAGGCTTAAAAAACTGAGCCCCAAACAAAGGGAATTCACGAAAAATCTCTTTTTAAAAACCATCTATCCGGTCTTGACTCCCATGGTAGTAGACAAAAGCAGACCTTTTCCCTTATTATCCAACCGGAGCCTGAATATCGGTCTGTTGCTGGAGGACGAAATGCAAAGCAAGGAACCGGTTTTTGCCACCGTACAAGTCCCCGCAGTCCTGGATAGGTTGGTAGAATTAAAAGCAGAAGATGGAAAACGTACATTTATGCTCCTGGAAGAGATTATCAAGGAACAAATGGAACAACTTTTTACCGGGCACCGGATTATAACCATGGGCTGCTATCGCATAACGCGCAATGCCGGACTGGGAGTCGATGAAGAAGGAGCTGAAGACCTTTTGGAGGCCATCCAGCAATCCCTGAAGATGCGTAAATGGGGCGAAGTCATCCGCCTGGAAGTGGAACAAGGAATGGATGAACGGCTGCTGGGACTGCTGGCAGAGGAACTGGAAGTACCGGAAACGGGCATATTTAAGATTAGAGGTCCCATTGATCTGACCTTTCTCAACCGTTTAAGCAATCTGCCGGGCTATAATCACCTGCGTTTTCCTATTTTACGCCCGCAAATGCCCCCGGCCTTTGATAAGGAAGAAGACTGTTTCAAGCTCATCGCGGATAAAAACATTTTAGTACATCATCCCTACCAATCTTTTGATCCGGTAGTCAATTTGGTAAACCAGGCATCTCAAGATCCTGATACCCTGGCCATTAAACAAATCCTCTACCGGGTGAGCGGCAACTCACCCATCGTTGAAGCTCTGGCCCGGGCTGCTGAAAACGGGAAACAAGTAACCGTACTGGTGGAAATCAAGGCTCGCTTCGATGAAGAACAAAACATCAACTGGGCCAAGCAGTTGGAGAAAGCCGGATGCCATGTGATTTACGGCTTGGTAGGTCTGAAAACCCACACTAAAATCCTGCTCATTGTGCGCCGGGAGGAAACCGGTATTAAGCGCTACCTGCATTTGAGTACCGGCAATTATAATGATGTAACCGCCCGGGCTTATGAGGACCTGGGGTTCTTTACCTCCGACCCCTACCTGGGATCAGATGCCTCTGCCCTCTTTAATATGCTGTCGGGTCTTTCCAATCTCGGCCCCCTTTACAAGATTCATGTAGCTCCCCATGGTTTAAGGCTCAAATTTATTCAGCTTATCCAGAATGAAGCAAAAAATGCCCAAGCCGGGAAAAAGGCTCATATTATTGCCAAGATGAACTCTCTTATTGACCGGGAGCTTATTGAAGAATTGTATATTGCTTCCCAGGCCGGAGTAAAAATAGAACTGATTGTACGTGGAATCTGCTGCTTGAGACCGGGTATTAAAGGGGTTAGTGAAAATATCAGGGTACGCAGTATTGTAGGGAGATTCCTCGAACATAGCAGGATTTACTATTTTTATAATGACGGGGAAGAAACCCTTTACCTTTCAAGTGCCGATTGGATGCCGCGCAACTTGGACCGCCGCGTGGAAATCATCTTTCCCATAGAGGAAAACAGCCTGCGCTTGCGCATCCTGGATCTCCTTCAGGCTTACCTGAAGGACACGGTCAAAGCTCGTCTGTTGCTGCCCGATGGTAATTATGTTCGGGTCAACCGCCGCGGCAAAACCTTGTTCAATGCCCAGGAATACTTGCTCAGCACCGGCCTTTAGAGACTATATTCATTTTACGCAATAAACATAGTATTTTAATAAAGCTTAATCTTAATTTAATACTCCGTTAACTCTGGTATGAGATATTTGTTTTAAGCAAACAGGATTAACAGATAATGCGGTTATTGAGGTGATATGGCTTTGAGAAGAGTGTTAATTTTTTCGGCTTCCACCGGAGGTGGCCATAACCAGGTAGCATCAGTATTGCAGGCCGAACTACAGGCAAATAATTATGAAGTAATGATCAGTGATTTTTTAAAGGAAAGCAATAATCTTCTACACCTTATAATAGCATCCGGATACAATAACCTGGCGATGCGGTCAGCCAGTTTATACGGACTGCTCTACCACCGCAGTAATAA
Source organism: Syntrophomonadaceae bacterium (assembly GCA_028692415.1). Taxonomy (GTDB): domain Bacteria; phylum Bacillota; class Syntrophomonadia; order Syntrophomonadales; family Syntrophomonadaceae; genus JAQUBU01. The sequence goes on from JAQUXM010000125.1 coordinate 6,551, forward strand.
TAAAACCGTTGACAAACGCCTTAAGAGCATTCTAAGCAAATGCTTAAGAAATACAATAAGTGCTCAAATCACTTCCTTTAAGCCTGATTTGATTATCACTACTCATCCTATGGTAGTAAATGTTTTGGGAGGGCTTAAAGCTTTTGCCCGCCTGCAATTGCCCGTTATTTCGATAGTAACGGATTTTGCCGCCCACCATATGTATTTCAGCAAACATATCGATGCCTATATTACGCCTTATTGTATCGATACCCATAATGCTCTGTTAAAGGGGGGAATACCTGAAAACAAGATCTTTCCATTTGGAATACCGATTAAAAGAGATTTCTATAAGCAGGCGAGTAATTATTCGGCTGATAAAAGATTTTCAGTATTGTTAATGGCGGGAAGCCTGGGCAGTAAATATCTGGTCAGGGTTAAAAACATCCTTTTGCATAACCCCTATCCTTTAAGGATTATGGTGGTTTGCGGCAAAAACTATCGTTTAAAAACAGAACTGGAGTCCCGTTGCGATAAATTAGCATTGAATAAGGAAATAATAGTATACGGGTATTGCAATAATATCTCCGATTTAATGGATAGTGCGCATTTGCTTATCAGCAAACCGGGCGGAATTACCAGTTCTGAAGCCATAGCTAAAATACTTCCCCTATTGATACCTTATGCCATCCCCGGACAGGAGGAAGAAAATGCCCGCATTCTCGTGGATAACGGACTTGCTTTACGGGTCCGTAGTTTTAAGGAAATCAATGATACCGTCACTGGCTTTATTGAAAATCCAGACTCTCTGCAAAAAATCGCCAGGCATATGGAAGCGTTTAATACCGGTAACGCCCTTGACCGTCTTTTAGAATTGAGCGATCAGCTTATCGATTATCATGCTCCAAAAACAAATCTGCCGTATTTGATTCAAAAATAAGGAGGAGTTATTACATGGGAAACCCAAAAGAAAAGGTTATTTTTATCTGTACCCAAAATTCAGCCCGTTCGCAAATGGCTGAAGGTTTGCTGCGAAACATGTACGGGGATTTTTTTGACGTCTATAGTGCCGGTACTTCCCCCTCCAGAGTAAACCCTTTCG